>JACDGQ010000158.1 GCA_013821615.1 Planctomycetota bacterium | reverse complement strand
CGCGCGGCACCGCGCTGGCAGCAGGCGCGCACGGCGGAAGCAGCGAGGCCGTCAGCGCGCGCGGCGTTGGCGGGTGGTCGTCGAAGAACGAGAACAGGCGCACCAGGCTCATGCCTTCTCCTTCGCCGCGCGCCCGAAGCCGAGCATGCCGCGCAATTTTTTGCCGAAGCGCAGCGCCTCGACCAGGCCGGCCATGGGCAGCCGGCGCAGGTCCTCGTACCAGGCGGTCATGGTGGTCAGGAATTCGTGCAGGGTGCGCAGGCGGGTGGCGACGTGGGCCTCCTCGGGCCCGGCCTTGTCGGCCTCGGCGATGCACTCCGCGAGCAGCGCCACGGTCGGGTCGATCTCGCGGCGCTTGCGTTCCTCGACGACCGTGCGGAACAGCTCCCAGACGTCGCCGACGGATTCGAAGTGGTCGCGGCGGTCACCCTGCAGGTGCACGGTGCGGACGATGCGCCAGCCCTGCAGCTCGCGCAGGCTGGTGCTGATGTTCGAGCGCGCGATGCCCAGGGCCTCGCCGATCTGATCAGCATTCAGCGGCGCCCGCGCGACGTAGAGCAGCGCGTGGATCTGCGCCACCGAGCGGTTGATCCCCCAGCGGGTACCCATCTCGCCCCAGTGGAGGATGAACTTACGGGTGATCGGGGTGGGGGTCATGGCGGTCTTCTTTTGTTTCTGTCTCTACAGAAATATCAGACCACTAGGAAAAATTCAAGCGCTGAATGGCAGCACTTCGAAACTGAGCCAGCGAACCAACTTAGCGCCGCAGGCGGCATTTCCTGGAACCGCGCCTTAGGGGTGCCTCGTCATTCGTGGTGGATCCATTGCCTATTCGGGTTTCGTCGATCAAAACAGGAAAGACAGGATCGAACAAGAGGAACGGAGGAACGGAGGGCAGCCAAGGGATGGCGATGTCGTTTTTCGCGATTTCTCTTTTTCTGTGGCTCCCAGTCTTTCTCCGTTTCTCCGTTCCTCTTGTTCGATCAGGCTTCGCTCTCCCCCGATGGACGGAAAATTCCACCTCGGAGGACGAGGAACCGCCTCAGGGCGCCGCATCCGCCGGGAAGAAGCTCTCCAGCACCCCGAGATTGTGCCCGGCGAGCCCCGCGGCCAGCCACAGCCCGAGCGCCAGGAAGATGATCGCCAGAAGGGTCCGGCCCACCCCCGCCTCGGCCACCGGCGTGTCGCCGGCCATGCGCACCTTGCCGAGCACGTAGAAGGCGATCAGCAGCGCCACCGCCGCCCACACCGCGATGGTCAGGGTGCGCCCGACCACGCCCCAGCCCCAGGCATTGTCGCAGATGGCGAGGAACTTGAGCGCGGCGGCGAGTTCGACCAGGCCGCCCACCACCTTGAACTCGTTCATCCACGCGCCGGCGCGCGGCAGGCGCGACAGCGCGCCCGGGCTGATGGCGAGGACGAAGAACGGCAGTGCGATGGCGCTCGCATAGACCGCCATGCCGAGCATCGCGCGCACCCAGCTGCCGGTGGCAACCGCCTGCGCCAGCACCGAGCCGGCGAAGGGCGCGGTGCAGGTGAAGGCGGTGACCGCGAAGGTCAGGCCCATGATCAGCGCGCCGAGGTAGCCGCCGCGACTGCCGCCCAGCTGCCCCTCGAGCGCGGCGGGCAGGCGCAGGAAGAAGGCGCCGAGCAGGCTGAGACCGAGCACCGTGAAGAGCAGAGCGATGACCAGGTTGGTCACCGGATGCCCGCTGACCGTCGCCAGGGTCGAGCCGAACACCCCGGTGATGAGCACGCCGAGGCCGACGAAGCAGGCGATGATGCCGAAGGCGTAGAACGCGGCGAGCGGCACCAGCCTGCGCCCGCCCGCGGCCTGCTTGGCGAAGAAGTTCAGGGTGAAGGGGATCATCGGGTAGGTGCAGGGCATGACGAGGGTGAACAGGCCGCCGAGGAGCGCGAGCAGGATGAACTGGCCGACGCCCGATCCGCCGCCGGCGTCGGAGCCGGTACCGCCGCCGAGAAAGGCGAGGAAGCGTTCCATGGCCACGCTGTTCCTGGGGTCGAAGACCTCGCTCCAGCGCGTCTCCGCCCCGCCCGTCCCCGCCTGTCCGCCCTTGGGGGCGGCCTCGAGCCGCACGTAGAGCGGCCTGCTCTGGGTCTTGAAGCGGTCCTGCTCCCACTGCGCCAGCGCGTCATTGGGCGGATCGGTGTCGATCTCGATCGGCACCGCGTTGTTCCACCCGGCGATCACGCGCGGATCGCGGAACACCGTCTTGGCCATGTCCTGGCAGTTCACGCACGACGGGCCGGTGAAGTCGAGCAGCGCTGCCATGCCGGCCTGCTGCGCCTCGGCGATGAAGCGCTCAGCCTCGGCGACAGTGGCGGGGCGGCGCCAGCGGATGATCCTGCCGGCCTGGGCCTTGACCAGTTCGTCCGCGACGATGGTGCGCAGCGCATCTCCCTCGGCGGCGCGCGCCGCGAGGAGCTCTACGCGCACGGCGTCGCGCAAGACGGCGGGGTCTACCGCCGCGGTCACGGCGGCGACCGCGGGCGTGCCGGACGCGACCGGCACGGTCGGCAGGGTGATGGTCAGCAGCGCCTTCACGGGATTCAGGCAATAATCGCTGCCGCAGACCATGTAGCCGATCACGGCGACCACGTCGACCGTCTGGCCAGCTGGCCCCGCGGGCAGCTGGATGGGCAGGCGCAGGGTCACCGGGCCCTCCGGGTAAACCGGCAGGTCCTCGTCGACACCCTTGATCATGTGCACCGGCTGGTCGGCGGTGAGCGGCCCCGTGGCCTTCGCCGGCCCGCCCGCCTTGAGCTCGAGCAGCGAAGGCTTCCCAGTCGTGCTCTTCAGGTCGATGCTGTAGAGGTGGCCGGGTGTGCGCCCATCCGTGGGCGGTTCCGGGGTGATGACCGCGACCAGGGTCGCGGCACCGTCCGGGGCTCGCTCCAGGGTGACGACCGTCACCGCCCCGTTTTTGCGCAGCGTCCAGGGCCCGGACCCCTCGGCCGCTCCGAGAGCGCAGCGCCCCGCGAGCAGGAGCAGGACCATGGCAGTGAGCAGGACGCGCATGGAATTCCTTCCCCGGGGTGGCTCGACGAGTCTGTTCTGAGCGGCCGAGCCCGCAACCCGCGCCTGCAACTACCATACGGTGCAGACGTCCCCTGCGATTGGCGCTTTCCGACCACCGCCCCACGCCGCATCGAGCGCAACCGCGGCGGCGCGCGACCCGCTCCGGAAGGACGCGGGTCCCGTCCCCCTCCTCCAACCATGCCTTGCCGGTTGGTTGGCCGATCCTAGCATCCGGCCGTCGCAAAATTCCCCTCCCGCGGCCCGAGGTCAGACCATGAAGCGCACCCATACCTGCGGCGCCCTGCGCGCGAGCCACATCGACCAGACCATCACGCTGTGCGGCTGGGTGCAGAATTTCCGCGACCACGGCGGCATCATCTTCATCGACCTGCGCGACCGCGACGGCCTCACCCAGCTGACCTTCGACCCCGACTTGTGCGGCAAGGACGTCCACGAGCTGGCGACGCGCGTGCGCTCGGAGTGGGTCCTGCAAGTCAGCGGCACGGTGAAGAGCCGCGGCGAGCGCAAGAACCCCAACCTCGCCACCGGCGAGATCGAGGTCTTCGCCACCAACCTGACCGTGCTCAACAAGGCCGAGACCCCGCCCTTCGAGATCGACGCGCATTCCAAAGTCGGCGAAGAGGTCCGCCTCAAACACCGCTTCCTCGACCTGCGCCGCCCGCAGATGCAGGCCAACCTGATCCTGCGCCACCGCGCCACCAAGCTGGCGCGCGACTATTTCGACGCCAACCGCTTCCTTGAGATCGAGACCCCGGTGCTGTGCAAGTTCACGCCCGGCGGCGCGCGCAACTACCTGGTGCCGTCGCGCGTCCACCAGGGCTCGTTCTACGCGCTCGCCGAATCGCCGCAGCTGTTCAAGCAGCTGCTGATGGTCGGCGGCTACGACCGCTACATGCAGATCGCGCGCTGCTTCCGCGACGAGGACCTGCGCAACGACCGCCAGCCCGAGTTCACCCAGATCGACATCGAGATGTCGTTCATCGAGATGGCCGACATCATGGCCATCGGCGAGGGCCTGGTGCGCAGCCTGTGGAAGGAGCTGCTCGGCGTCGAGGTGCCCCCGCTGCGCCACATGACGTACACGGAAGGCATGTTGAAGTACGGTTCCGACAAGCCGGACCTGCGCTACGGCATGGAGATCGTCGACCTGACCGCGTGGGCCCCGACCAGCGGCTTCACCGTGTTCCAGAACGCGGTGGCGGCCGGCGGCGTGTGCCGCGCGCTCAACGCCAAGAAGGCCTTCGAGGTGCTTTCGCGCCGCACCCTCGACCAGCTTACCGAGTTCGCGAAGGGCCTCGGCGCCAAGGGTCTGGCCTGGATCAAGGTGCAGGGCGATCCCGCCATCACCGAGAGCTGGCAGGGGCCGGCGGCCAAGAACATCACGCCCGCGGCGCGCGCCGAACTGCAGAAGCTGCTCGACGTCGGCGACGGCGACGTGCTGTTCTTCGGCGCCGACCGCGAGAAGACCGTGTGCACGACCCTGGGCGGCATCCGCGTCGAGCTGGGCGTCAACCGCCTCGGCCTGGCCAAGCCGGGGCAATGGGAATTCCTGTGGCTGCACAGCGCGCCGATGTTCGAGTACTCGGACGAGCACAAGACCTTCGTCGCCAACCACCACCCGTTCACCGCGCCCTATGACGACGATGTCGCCAAGGTGTTGAGCGATCCCGGCGCGGCGCGCTCGAAGAGCTACGACATGGTGCTCAACGGCAACGAGATCGGCGGCGGCTCGATCCGAATCCACGACGCCGGCATCCAGAGCACGGTGTTCAAGGCCCTGGGCATCTCCGAAGAGGACGCCAAGCAGAAGTTCGGCTTCCTGCTCCACGCCCTGTCCTTCGGCGCGCCCCCGCACGGCGGCATGGCCTTCGGCCTCGACCGCCTGATCATGCTCATGACCGGCGCCGAATCGATCCGCGACATCATCGCCTTCCCCAAGAACCAGAAGGCGCGCGACGAGATGCTGGACTGCCCGAACCCGGTCACGGAGCGGCAGCTCAAGGACCTCGCCCTGGTCACGGTGGTGCCCAACCTGGCGCAGGCAAAGTAAGAGGGTCCGGGGGTCCGGAAGTCCGGAAGTCCGGAAGTCCGGAAGTCTTGGAGCGCGATGTCCACTCCGCCAGCGGCGTTATGCCCGTGCCAGCGTGTGCGTGAGCGCTTATCTCTACCACCCCCGTCGCATCACATCGCGCCGGTCGTGGGCGCGACCTAGGCCACCACGACTTCCGGACTTCCGGACTTCCGGACTTCCGGACTTTCTCTAACGGACTTCCGGACTTTCTCTCCCGGACTTCCGGACTCTGACAGCCCCCACTGGCCACCACCGCAGCACTTTCCGGCTCTTCGCCCCTTGTCTGGCCGCTCAAACTTTTATCATACCGCTCCTCCGTGATCCAAATGCTTACCAAGTAAACAGGCCTGGTCGTATTTTGGTCATCTTTCCGGATCAGCGAGACCATGTCCAATCCGCTTCTCGACCTCCTCGATGCCGCCACGGAAGCCCGCGTCAGCAACCCCCAGTTGCGGCCATCGGTGCTGTCGGCGCTGCGGCTGGCGACCGGCGCCGGCCTGATCGCGGCCGGGCGGCTGCTGACCCTGCGCCATGATGGCGAGGTGCGCGAGATCATCGCCCATGGCGACGCCACCCTCAGCGAGGAGGCCGACCAGCAGCTGGTGGCGCGCTGCCGCGACGCGCACGCCCAGATCGAGGAGGGCGGCACCGTCGCCTACCCCCTGGGCAAGGCCAAGCGCATCCACGGCGTGCTGCTGATCCAGGAGGGCAAGACCGACGTCGGCCAGCTGCTCGCCGACATCTTCCTGCAGTGGTGCGCGATGGCGGAGTTCGTGCGCATCGAGAAGGCCGAACTGATCGACGAGAACTTCCAGCTGCGCGAGGAGATCAAGCAGCAGTTCTCGGACAAGAACATCATCGCCGTGTCGGGCGGCTTCCGGCGCATCATCGACAACGCCAAGCGCGTCGCCTCGTCGACCGCCACGGTGCTGATCCACGGCGAGACCGGCACCGGCAAGGAGCTGATCGCGCGCGTCATCCACGAGAACTCCAACCGCGCCAACGGCCCGTTCGTGCCGATCAACTGCGGCGCGCTCTCCGAGTCGCTGCTCGAGTCCGAGCTCTTCGGCCACGTCAAGGGCGCCTTCACCGGGGCCGTCAACGACCGCAAGGGCAGATTCGAAGCGGCCAACGGCGGCACCATCTTCCTGGACGAGGTCGGCGAGGTCAGCCAGGCCATGCAGGTGCGCCTGCTGCGCGTGCTGCAGGAGATGGAAGTCGAGCGCGTCGGCGACAACCGCGTGCGCAAGCTCGACGTGCGCGTGGTCGCGGCGACCAACCGCGTGCTCGAGGACGAGGTCCAGAAAGGGACGTTCCGCGCCGACCTCTACTACCGCCTCAACGTCGTCTACCTGCACATCCCGCCGCTGCGCCAGCGCCCCGAGGACATCCCGCACCTGGTCGAGCACTTCCTCAACGTCTACTGCGCGCGCAACTGCAAGTACATCGACTCGATCTCGCGCGAGGTCATCGAGATCCTCACCACCTACCCGTGGCCCGGCAACGTGCGCGAACTCGAGAACTGCATCGAGAAGCTGGTGGTGATGGTGCCCGGCCGCGAGGTCACGCCCGACCTGCTGCCGATGTCGGTGATGGCCTACGACCCGCACCAGGAGGCCGACCAGGCCCAGGGCGTGGCCACCTTCGAGGCGCGGTTGAAGAGCTTCATGCAGACCGAGACCCACACCTGCATCGAGCGCGGCGGCAACGACCTCTACGACTCGGTGCGCAACAAGTGGGAACGCTACCTGTTCGAGGCGGTGCTCAACGCCTGCAGCAACAACAAGAGCAAGGCCGCGCAGATCCTCGGCATCACCCGCAACACGCTCAACACCCGGCTCAAGGAGCTGTGCGACGTGAAGCGCGAGTGGACGGTGGACTGAGCGACGGCGTCGGGGCCTTCCGGACCCGGCCGGTCCCCTTATCATCCGCCCGCCATGCCCACCTCGCATCCCGTCGATGTCTCGGGCCGCAGTGGCGGCGATGGCGCGGACGGCCGCAGCCCGGGCGGTGAGGCCGGCCGGGCCAGCGAC
>JACDGQ010000157.1 GCA_013821615.1 Planctomycetota bacterium | reverse complement strand
GGGCGCGGGAGTCGGCACGGCCGCCGCGGGCGGACCGCCGACGACCGGCGTGAACTCGCCCGGCTTGCCGGCATCAGCCGCCGGCTTGGGCGCCTCGGGCGGCTTGACCTCGAACAACTTGTCGAGCGCCGGGCGCATCGACTTGAAGCTCTCGTCCTTGACCACGTAGAAGTACTGGCCGAAGCGCGCCTGCGCCTTCGCGGCCCGCTCCGCGCCGTTCGGCTTCTTCGTCTTGTCGCCATCCTTCTTGTCCGCCTCCTTGGCGGCGGCCTCGTCGGCGCTGGCATCGTAGTTCACGAAGATCGCCATGTAGCGGCTCTGCGCATCGGCGGGCTTGGCCGCGTCCTTGGCGTCCTTCCCATCCTTGGCAGGTGCGTCCTTCTTCTTGCCCGCGCCCTCGTCGGTGTCCTCGTCGTCGCCCAGAGCGGGGTTGCCGAACACCAGGCTGTAGCGCAGGCCATCCTTGGCGATGATGTCGATGCGGCCCTCCTTGCCGAACAGCGCGTACTTCTCGTTGCCCACCGCCAGCACCAGGGCGTGCGGCTTGGCGATCCACGCCGGATCCGGCACCGGCAGGATGCCGCGCGCCTGCAGCCACTTCAGATTGAACGGCCGCACTCCGGCCAGGGTCAGACCGCTGGCCTCGGTGACGCTCTTCTCGATGACGTCCTTGGCCACGCGCTTGCCGGCGGGCGTCTGCTCGCTGGTCCACTCGGCGTCGCCGGCCTTGTGCGCGAACACGGTCTGGCCGCGCTCGTCGATGCCCACTTGGCCATCCGGGGTCTCGGTCAGCGAGTAGTCGGAGATGACCACGCTGCGCACGTCGTCCTTGCTCAGCTTGAGCAGGCCGGTCTCGACCCAGTCGGTGAACCTGGTGCTGAGGTCGGCGGTGAGCTTGGCGGTGTAGACCGCGGTGTCCTCGACGTCGCGCACGAAGGTCACACCCTCGCCATCAGGGGCGGCGTTGCCGACGATCAGGTCGACCAGCACCGCACCGCCCGCGTCCTTGAGGGTGACGCGCTTGCCGCGCCCCTTCTTGTCCTGGTTGGCGGCGTCCAGCGGGTCGATCACCCCGAGCGCCTCGTAGTCGCTGGCGCGGTCGGTGACCAGGCGCCCGCGCGCCACGGCCAGCACGCCGCCGGCGGTTCTGCCGACGCGCGTGCCGCCATCGGCGGGGTAGCCGAAGTGGCTGGGGATGATCCAGGCCGCGCCCTCCTTCTTGACCTCGAAGGTCTTGGCGGCGCCGGCGGTGTCATCCCAGTCGACCACGCGCAACGAAGCGATGCGCGCGGGCTCGACCTCGGTGCCGCCGCGCGCCAGCAGCTGGCCCTTGAGGTCGGACGGGCCGAGCGCGACGGGCGCGCTGCGCATCCACGCCGGGAAGGCGGTGGCGATGGCGAGGATGCCGAGGACGATGGGCAGGTTCTTCATGGGCTGGATCCCGGATTCAGACGGTGGCGCGCTTGCGCGCGGCGGGGATGTGCGAGCGCTCGCGGCCCAGACGGACCGACGAGACGGTGATCACCAGCAGCAGCATCACCAGGGTGGGGAAGCCGATGGCCAGGAAGCGCACCCAGCGGCGTTCGTCGCTGATCGCGCGGCGCTGCTCGATCTTCGCCAGGCGGATGGTGTCGCCCTTGTTGCGGTCGATGTCGCGCATCTTCGCATCGAGGGTGCGCTGCGCCTTGGCCCCGAGCATGGCGATGCGCTGGGCCTTGGAGTTCTCGTCCAGGTTCTCCTGGCTGTCGATCTTGTTCGAGCTCTCCGCGAAGGCCTGGTTGGCCTTCGCCAGCGCGTCCTCGGCCTTGCGCTCGGCGACGCCGGTCTGGTCGGCGACGTACTTGTCGGTCTTCACCACCACGTCCTCGAGCTTGGTCAGCGGGCGGCTCTGCGGCCGGCGCGTACGCAGCGCGAGGAAGGCCGAGTCCCCGGCCAGCGCGTCGACCGCGTTGGCGAGGAACTGCACGTTGCGCAGGTTGCGCAGCTCGGCGAACTCGTCGCGCTCGCCGGCATTGCTGCGGTAGATGTCGAAGAACTCGTTGTTCGCGAAGTCGGCGTCGGCGACCACGATGACGTGCACCGGCGCGGGGCTGGGCACGCCTGGCTTGGCCTCGGGCTTGTCGTCCTTCTTGGCTTCATCCTTCTTCGCATCGTCCTTTTTGTCGGCCGCGGGCGCCTTGTCGGCCGCGGGCGCCTTGTCCGCCACCGGCGCCTTGTCGGCGCCCGGCGCGACGCGCGGGTAGGCGCTGGGCATGGTGCCGGTGATCTCGACCGCGAGGGCCGGCACCGGGTCGGCGCTCTGCACGAAGCTCTTGGGCTCGCGCATGCGCGTGCCCATGAAGCTCTGCTCCACCCAGTCGCCATAGGCCTGCAGGCCCCACGGCGCCTGCGTCGATGGGGTCAGCAGCGGCTTCACCGTGAGGTTGGCGGCCTTGTCCTTGGCGACGCTGATCGCGCCGGGGAAGGGCAGCACCAGCAAGTCCATGCCGCTGGTGATCGGCGACTCGGGGATCGACCCCTGGTCGCGCGCCACCCACACAAAGGTCGCCGGCAGCTGGCCGCGGAAGCGGTGGCTGGGGTTGAACTTCGACCACACGATGCGGTTGTAGTCGAAATCCAGGCCAAGGGCGCGGTAGAGGGGCTTGAGGTCCGCCTTCTTCTCGCCGCCCTCGCCGGGGGGCTGGCCGAACTGGCCACCGGCCGGCTTCTTGGGCTGGCTGGGCGCCAGCGCCGGGTTGCTGATCGGCAGCGGATCCTCGAGCAGCAGCGCCGGCCGGCCGTTCCAGATGTAATCGTGCAGGTGCTGGACCTGGGGCTCGCCGAGATTGCTGGCGAGCGGCACGACCAGCACGTCGATGTCCTTGGCGACGTCGACGCCAAGGTCGACCTCGCGGATCTCGTACTGCTTCTTCCACTCCTCGACCAGGCTCCAGGCCGGCGCCATCTGGCCGGTCTGCATGTTGAAGTCGCCGTTCATCTTCAGATCGGTGGAGGCCAGGCCGAGGATCGGCTTCTTGGCGCGGCTGACGCCGCGCACCGCGCGCACCAGCTCGTACTCGACCGACAGGCCGGGATCGAAGGAGGGGATCAGCTGGCTGCGCCCGGCGCACACCACCGCGCTGCTCAGGAAGATCTCCTCGGTCTCGCCGGCGCCGGCGACGGACTCTTGCGCGGCCTTGGTCGGGCGCAGGCCATAGTGGCCGGCGAGCTGGCCGGCTTCGTCGAGGGGATCCTGCGGGCGGTAGAGCTTGACCTCGACCTTGCCGCCGGAGGCGCGCTCGAGCGCCTTGACCTTCTCGGTGACCTCCTTGGCCTTGCTCGCGAGCTTGGACGGCAGGTTTTGGCTGATGAACACCGCGATGGTCACCGGGTTCTCGATCTGGCGGATGGCCTGGACCGAGGCGGCGCTGAGCGAGGACAGGCCCTCGGTGCTGACGTCGGTGTCGACGTACCAGCGCTGGGCGATGCGCGAGACGTTGACCGCGATCAGCACCGCGAACACCAGGCTGAGCACCTGGGCGGTGATCAGCGGGGCGGAGTCGGGGCGCCAGCGGCGGCTGCCGAGCTGGAGCAGGGCCACCGCCAGGGCGGCGGCGGCGACCGCCAGCGAGCTGACCACGCCGCTGAGCGGCACCAGGCCGCGGTTGAAGGCGTCGAACCAGTCGACGCTCTGCGCACCGAGCACCACCACGCCACAGTAGACCACGCCAATGACGAAGGCGATCGCGGGCTGCGTCACCTGCACCGAGGCGAGCAGGCCGAGACCGGCGAGGGCCAGGCCGGCGAACCACCAGCCGACGTAGGTGGCGCAGATCAGGCCGAGGTCGGGGCTGCCCAGCCACAGCAGGGCGGCGACGTTGGTCAGGCTGCAGATCAGCGCGAGGGTGAAGTAACTGATGATCGCCAGGTACTTGCCCAGGATCGCGTCGAACGGCGACAGCGGCAGGGTGAGCAGCAGCTCATCGGTGCCCTGCTCGCGCTCGGCCGACCACGCGTTCATCGCCAGGGCCGGAACCAGCGCCACCAGCAGCCACGGCATCAGCCTGGGCAGCACGGCGCCGAGGTCGGTGATGTTGCGGCTGTAGAAGTCCTCGGGCCAGAACAGCGTCACCGCGGCGCTGAGCACATAGGCGAGGATGAAGATGTAGCAGAGGGGATTGCCGAGCAGGCTGCCGAGTTGGCGGCGCCACACCGCCTTCACCCCGCTGGCGTGGAAAAGGCTCATGCCACCACTCCTTTGGTCAGTTCATGGAAACGGTCCTCGATCGACTTGCCGCCGCTGACCAGCTCGCCGGGCGTGCCCTGGAAGACCACGCGCCCCTCGCTGATCATCACCACGCGGTCGGCCATCGCCTGGACCTCCTGCAGGATGTGCGTCGAGAGCAGCACGGTCTTGTCCTTGGCGAGCTCCTTGACCAGGTCGCGCACCAGCACGATCTGGTTGGGGTCGAGGCCCGCGGTGGGCTCGTCGAGGATCAGCACCTGCGGATCGTGGAGGATCGCCTGGGCCAGGCAGACGCGCTGGCGGAAGCCCTTCGAGAGCTTGCGGATCGACTTGAACCACACCTCGTCGATGCGGCAGCTGGACGCGACGCGCTCGAGGGCGTTGCGCAGCTTGCCGGCGGCCATGCCGCGCGCCTCGCCGATGAAGCGCAGGTAGGCGCCCGGGGTCATGTCGCCGTAGAGCGGGCCGTTCTCGGGCAGGTAGCCGAGCACCTCGCTGGCCTCGATGCGCTGGCTATCCATGTCGAAGCCGGCGATGCGCGCGTGCCCCGCGCTGGGCGCCAGGAAGCCGGTGAGGATCTTCATGGTCGTCGACTTGCCGGCGCCGTTGGGGCCGAGGAAGGCGGTGACCGAGCCGCGCGCGACGCTGAAGCTGACGTTCTCGACGGCGGTGAAGTCGCCGTAGTACTTGCACAGGCCCTCGGCCTGGATGAGGGCGGTGGAGGTTCCGGCGGCGCTGGTGGCGGGCGCGGATACGGGCGATTCAGACATGCGGGCTCCCCTGGAGTACGCGTGGTGCGGAGAAGACGAGGCCCCGTGCACCAGGTGGACTGGCAGCCAGGGAGTTCGGTGCGCGGGGACGTCCTCGTCCGGCGAACCTTTCCATGGCCGCAAGCCCTTGGGCCGGCGACGGGTCGGGGATTGTGCGGCGGACTCCGGGGAAGCAAATCTTTGCTCGGGGCCAGGACCGGGGTACCTGACGCAGCCAGGGGCCGCCGGCATTGCCCACTCCGTCCGGCCGGCTAGCGTGCCAGCCCGCGCACGGGACCTGGACGAGCCTGGCACGGCCGCACCCCTGCCGCGCCTTCTCGCCCGACCTCCCTTCGGCTCTCTCGCGCCTTCCGCCCTTCCGCCCTTTTCCCTTCCGCCCTCCGGCCGTCCCCTTCCCCCTCCGGCCGTCCCCCTCCTTTCCCAGGACCTCCCATGCAGTTCGACATCAGCCGCGACTTCCTCGATGGCCTCATGCTCCAGCAGCCCGCGACGCGCGAGGCGCTCGGCGAGATCCGCGCCGCCGGCCAGCTGCACTTCCTGCCCTCCAGCCCGGACGGCACCATGCACACCGCCGTCACCACCTTCGCGTTGTTCCTGGGCAAGGCCGAGCAGCCCTTCGCCCGCGGCGGCTGGCGCTTCCTGTTCACCAGCGACAGCGCCTTCAACCCCAAGGAGTCGACCGAGAATCCGTTCTTCTCGTCGCTGATGGTCCTGGGCACCGGCAAGATCATGGCCCAGATCAACAATCTCTGCATGCACGCCAACCTGCCGCTCATCCCCTTCGAGCCCGGCCGCATGGTCGTCCAGCAGGGCACCCCCGGCGCCCCCGGCATCCAGGGCCAGGCCGGCGCCCAGGCCTGAGCGCCGGGTCACTCAGACAGCCGGATAGAACAGGAGGGCGCGGAGGCGCGGAGACCGGACGAGGAGAGCGCACAGCCGGTCCGGGCAGGTTGCGCACAGCGGATTGGAGGCCGGTCGGATCCACCATGCCAGCGTCCCACGCCCAGCGCGTGCGCGTCAACCTCCGGCGTCCTCGCCTCCGGCCCCAGTCCGGTCAGCCGTCCAGCCCTCGCGCCGCCCTCCTCCGGCCTCCGCGTCTCATCCCTCCTCTTTCATCTGCTGTCCCTCCGCGCCTCCGCGCCCTCCTGTTCTATCCGCTGTCCCGCCCCCACGAATTCTGCTGTCCCTCCGCGCCCTCCTGTTCTCTCCGCTGTCCCGCCCCCACGAATTCTGCTGTCCCTCCGCGCCTCCGCGCCCTCCTGTTCTCTCCGCTGTCCCGCCCCCACGAATGACGATGTCCACCGCCCTCGCCTACCACACCGCCACCAAGTACCACCCGGACTCCATCGGCCAGCATCCGGGCCTGGACTGGGATGCGCAGCCGGAGCCGAGCAAGGACTACGACAGCGCCGCGCCGGTGGGCATGGCGCGCTTCCTGCCGTTCGACCCCAATCCATTCACCGGTGAGCCGCGCGACCCCGCCCTGGGCGTGCCGCGGGATGGCGTTCTGGATCTCGCCAACCTCGCGCGCCTGATGTTCTTCGCCTATGGCATCACCGGCGTGGTTCAGGCCCAGCCGCGGCCGCTGTTCCTGCGCGCGGCGCCCTCGGCGGGCGGCCTCTACCCGGCGGAGCTGTACGTGGTCGCGCACGGCGCCGATGGGCTCGAGGACGGGCTCTACGGCTACGACCCGCGCCGCCATCAACTGGTGCCGCTGTGGCCGGGCGACGAGGTCGCCGAGGGCCTGGCGGCCGCCTGCTACCAGCACGCTGCGGTCGCCGCGGCGCCGCTCGCGCTGGTCGTCACCGGGGTCTTCCAGCGCAGCGCGTGGCGCTACCAGGAGCGCGCCTACCGCCGCATCCTGCTCGACAGCGGGCACATGATCGCCAACGCCACGCTCGCCGCGCACGCGCTCGGTCTACGCGCCACGTTGACCGCGGCGTTCTGCGACCGCACGCTGAACACGCTGTTGCGCGTCGAGCCGGACGAGGAGGGCGCGCTCGCCGTGCTCGCCCTCAACCTGCCGGGCCCGACCGAGCGCCCCGCCTGGAGCGCGCTGCCCAGCCCGGCCTCCCGGACCACCAGCGCAGACGAGCCCGGCACCTTCGCCGCCCTGCACCGCGCCAGCTGCCTGGGCGCCGAGCGTCCGGCGCTGGTCGCGCACGGCGAGGACCAGGCC
>JACDGQ010000156.1 GCA_013821615.1 Planctomycetota bacterium | reverse complement strand
GGTGATCGGGGTGTTCTGAACGTGGCTCATGGCCACTCCCTCTGGCGGCTACGCCGCCGGTGGGAGCAGGGGAGTTTCTCTATCAGACTTCAGGAATGGAGTGTGATGCAATCTGGTGAGGAGGACAGTTGCTCGGCGCCGGACTGGTCGCGGTCAGCGCCTGCACCTATGCGGTGTTCATCGTGTGGAGCGGACCAGCAATGCGCGGCCTGGATGCAGTACGCTTCATGAGCGTGGCGATGTGCGGAGCATGCGCGGCGGTGCTGCTGTACTTCCTGGCCACCCATCCCCTCTCCACGCTGGTTCAGCCGGCGCCGGTCTATGCCTATGGCGTCACCCTCGCCCTGGTCAGCACGGTTGCACCCTCGCTGCTGATGGGCGAGGGCCTCAAACGCGTCGGCGCACAGCGTTTCGCCATCATCAGCACCATCGGCCCCGTCGGCACACTCGCTTTGGCCTGGGTCGTGCTGGGCGAGCGCCCCGGCGCGATCGCCGCGGTGGGCATGTGCCTGACCATCGCCGCAAGCGTCGCGATGGGCTTGGCATAACGGAAGTAGCAACCGGCGCACGTCACGTCGAGTAGATGGGCGCTGGGGACGCCATCCTGACGTTGAGAGGTAGCTCAGGGCGCGGCCGCCACCCGCTCCTATTTCCCCTTGCTCAACACCACATGCGTCGCGTTCTCTCCCCGCACCGTCTTCGCGACCGTGAAGCCGAGTTTCGGCAGATTCAGACCCGTGAAGAGGTGCTCGCCTTCGCCCAGCACCACCGGCGATGTCGCAAGGTGCATCTCGTCGATCGCGCCAGCTTGCAGATACTGCCGGACGGTCGCCACGCCGCCGCCGATGCGCACGTTCTTGGCGCCCGCGGCGGCCTTGGCCTGACGCAGCGCCGAATCGATGCCGTCGGTGACGAAGTGGAAGGTGGTGCCGCCCTGCATCTCGAGCGGCTTGCGCGCGTGGTGCGTGAGCACGAACACCGGCACGTGGTAGGGCGGCGTATCGCCCCACCAGCCCTTCCAGCTTTCGTCGGGCCACGCCCCGCGCACCGGGCCGAACATGTTGCGGCCCAGGATCCACGCGCCGTTGTCCGCCATCGCGGCCGCGGCCATGCCATCGTCGACGCCTTTCTCGCCACCGCCGCCATCGCCGTGCATGCTGCGGAAAGTGTGGGTCGGGAAGAACCAGCTCATCAGCTCGAAGCCACGCTCGCCGAGCGGATTCTCGAGGCTCTGACGCGCTCCGGCGGCGTAGCCATCAAGGGAGACGGCGAATGCGGCAACTTTGACGATGGGCATGGGTGACCTCCGAGAGAGGAAGCCCACCGCGGGAAATGCGCGTGGCAAGTGCCAGTCGGGTGTTCGCGTCCCTGGAAGGTATGATCCAGGCACGTGATGATGCCACGCGGGATGCGCTTTTGACCACGGCTGGCATCGCCATACATTCCTGGCCGACGCGTGCGTGCGGGTCCAGGGAATGCAGGACAGGCGCCTTTTCGGCCGCAAAGGCCTGAGACGGGATGCGGATGCCCCATGACGCCTCCACGACTGATCGCGGGGGTGCCGACCGCGCCGCCGATGGTACCGGGCGACCGCAAGAGCAGCCCATGATCCCGCAGCACCGTAAGCGCCCCGTGAATCCCTGGGTCACCCTGGTCTTCGGGGTGATGGTGGTCATCGCCGGGACGGTGATGGGCGGGCAATGGGCACTGCGGTGGTGGAAGGTGCGGACGGCGATGGCGTGGCCGATCGTCACCGCTGCGGTGGTGAGCGCCCGCATGGAAGTGGTCCAGGTGGACCGGAAACGTCACAATTCAGGCCACACCATGTATGCGCCGCAATTAACCTACACCTTCGCATTGGGCGAGCATCAGCACTATGATGGTTCGACGTTGTGCTATTCGCTGTACTTGTTCTCGACCGAGGCTGAGGCCCAGGCGATGCTCGCGCGGCATCCGAAGTTCTCGCATCTGCCGGTGCATTACGATCCGCAGCGTCCGCACGACAACGTCGTGTGGCCGGAGAGCAGCGGAGCCAAGGTCGACTTCCTCATCATCGGCGTGATCCTGGTCGTGTGCGGGTCGATCCTGGGGATCGTCAGCGGCCTGAAATTGTATTTTCCCGGCAGGCAGGCGGAGAGGATCGGCAGAGTGAGCATATGACCATCAGGTGATCGCGAAGGAGATTTAAAATCAGGAAACGGGAGGTCCTGGGACGCTGAGCAGCCGCTGGTGAATTGATCGTCGACACAGGCCGGTTCGGTCTCTGCTTCCTGCCGGGGGAGGCAGGAAGCGGAGACCGAACGGGATGGACCGTCCGTGCACCTGGGACCCGAGGTTCGCGCTCCGGGTCCGGTGGGTTCGCCCGCTCCGCGGGCTTGCGCAGTCGCGAACCGCAGCGCTTCCGCCGAGGCTCAGTGCCTCAGTGGCCTCCGTGCTCCGTGCCCGCCGGCTTCGCGGCATCGCCCTTGGCTTTGCGCTGGCTGAGGAACTCGATGAGGTCGCGCAGATCGGTCGGCGGCAGCACGGCAGCGATCGGCGGCATGGCCGAGACGGGGCCCTCGCGCTTGGCGATCTCGCTGACCTGAATGGTCTTCTTGTCGCCGTTCGGCAGCAGCATCTCGATCTTGCCGTCCTTGTCCGCGGTGAGCCTGCCCATCGAGACTTCGCCGTTCTTCGTCGTGACCGTCATGGTGCCGTAGCCCTCGGCGATCTTGGCGTTGGGCGTGAGCACCGACTCGAGCAGCGTGGCGCGGTCCTGGCGCAGGCCGACACCATCGAGCGGCGGGCCCTGGATGCCGCCCTGCTTGTCGACCATGTGGCATTGCACGCAGGCGCCGCCGCCGCGGAAGATCGCCTCGCCCTTCGCCGCATCGCCGCCCTCCATTGCCAGTCCCTGGACATTCCTGGGCTCCGCGCCGAAGGTCTCGGCGAGCTTCTTGAGCGCGTCCTGATCGGATGCCCGCATCGCCAGGTAGAGATCGAGGTGGGTCGCGGCCGGCAAGGCGGTGGCGCGATCGTTCCACAGTTTCGCGAAGCGCGCGCTGGCGCCTTCACCCTCGATCAGGCGCCGGATGGCGACGCGCACGCGCAGCGGCGACTTGGAGATCAGCGCCGCCTCAGCCAGTTCCTGGCGTCCATCCAGCTTCAGCTTGAAATGGAGATCCAGCAGCGTCGCCTTGATTGCATCCTCCGGCAGCTTCATCAGGTCAGGCAGGGCGACCTTGAAGTCCTCGGGGCTGGCACTCAGGGCCCGCAGCGCCGCCAGGCGGGTTGCCATCTCAGCCTTGCCGTTCTGCGCCTGGGCCACGAGAAGCCTGGGGGACAGCTTCATGCCCACCTGCTTGGCGAGGTCCAGGCCCTTGGCCAGCAGCGGCGATTTCTCGTTCTCGAGGAAGGCGCTCAGCTCCTCGTGGATGCCGGGATAGATGGCGTCCTTGCGATCGCCGAGCGAGACGTGGTCGTTGTTGAGCGGATCGAATTCCGGCAGGTGGTTCCAGCGCATCAGCAGCGCGAGGCCCTGCTCGCGCACCGGCATCTGCACCTTGGGATCGCTGACCAGGTGAAGGACGGCCTTCGCCCCTTCGACCCCACCATGAAGGAAATCGATGAGCGCGATGCGGCGCTGGTTGGTGATGGTGAACTCGCCGGCCTGATCCGTCAGCTTCAAGACTTCCGGATAGCCGGTCGTCACACGGTTGTCGTAGATGGCGCCCAGGGCCGTCACCTTGACCAGCTTGTCGCTGTCGTTCAGGAAGCGCACCACCTGGCCGCTGTGCAGGAGGCGCAGCACCAGCACGGCACCCAGTCGCGATTCGCGCTCCGCCGCATTCAGCTGAGCCAGCGCACCGGATTCATCGGCGATGGCCGCCAACGCATGGACGATGGCGAAGCGCAGGTAGCGGTCCTTCGCGGCCTCGTTCCCCTTCAGCGCGGCCCACAGGGCCGGCGCAGCGTCCTTGTGCGCCATCTTGCCCAAGGCGATGGCCGCATGGCTCTGCACGCGACGCGAAGCGTCGCCGAGGCACGCCAGCAGCGCGGGGGCCGCGGACGGTGCCCGCAGATCGCCCAGGATGCGGCACGCGGAGACCCGCAGTTCGACCTCAGTGGAGGCCGCCGCCGCGAGGAAGCGCGCCAGGTGGTCGCCCTTGCCGGAACGCTGCAGCTGACCCAGGCCCCACAGCGAATGGAGCTTCGCATTCAGGCCGCCAGGACCGGCGAGCGTCTGCTGCAAAGTTTGCGCGTCGTTGCGCTCCACCAGTTCGAACTGCGCACGCTGGCGCACGCGCACGTCCGGGTGGCTGAGCAGCTGCTGGAGATCCTTGCGCTGCTTGAAACCACCGGCGAAGATCGCCTTGGTCTCCTGCACCGACGTCTTCTTCAGGCCTTCCGGCCATTCCACCGCGTGGATGGCGCCGCGGTCGTTGGCGCTCCACCCGCCGCCGAAATCGAGCAGGAAGAGCCGGCCATCGTAACCGAGGTCGATGTCCGAACTGCCGATGCCCGTCGAGAAGATCAGCGGGTCCTTGTCGCGTACCTTGAAACCAGCCCCATCCACGGTGAGCTTGAACGAGAGCACGTTGCAGTTCGCGGCGTCGCCGCGGTAGTTGGTCACCAGGAAGCTGCCCTTGAGGGCATCCGGCAGCGATTCGCCCGCCGCATAGACGATGCCGGACGGGCCGCTCTGGAAGTTCGCGACCGGCGGCAGCAGCCACTGCGGCTGATCGTCCATGTCCGGGCGGAACATGTTCTCTTCCGTCCAGCGCGAATTGCTGGTCATGATGTCATTGTCGGGGAAGGCCCAGCGGTACTGGTGCGGGACCTGATGTTCCTTGTACCAGCCCGCGTCGCCGCCCTCCATGGCGTAGACCACGCGGGCGATGTCACCGAAGTCGCCGGTATTGTCGAAGGTCATGAGGTCGCCGAACTCGTCGAAGGCGATCTCCTGCGGGTTGCGCAGGCCGTTGAAGAACACCTCCATCTTGCTGCCATCGGGTTCGCTGCGGAAGATCGCGCCCCTGCTCGGCGCCATCAGGCGCACGCCTTCCTTGGTCACGACGTTGAAGCCGCGATCGCCGATGCTCCAGTAGAGCCGACCGTCCGGACCACGCACGATGCCGTGCATGTCGTGACCCATCATGCTGATGCCGACGCCGAACCCGGTCAGCAGCTTTTCGCGGATCTCAGCCTTTCCATCGCCATCACGATCCTCGAAGCGCCAGAGATTGGGGATGCAGGTCAGGAAGACCTGGTTGTCATAGGCCAGCGCGCTGAAGGCGAGACCGTCCTCGGGATTGTCGAGGCCTTCGGTCACATACTCGGAGCGCTTGTCGAGGAGGCCGTTCCCCTTGGTGTCCTCGAGCAGGGCGATGCGCTCGCCGACCTTCATGTACTTGTCCTTGGTCGCGTCGGCCATCAGCATCGCCCGGCGATCCTCGACCGTCTGCAGCAGGAAGTCCTTCAAGGTGAATTGGCGGGCGCCGCGGATGTCGATGATCGCGCCATCGCGCAGCCGCTGGCTTTCGACGACATAGAAACGCCCTTTCTCATCGATCGCGAAGCTGGTGGGATTGTCCAGCAGCGGCTTGGCCGCGATTTGGTAGCCGATCAGGCCATCCACCAGCAGCTTCCCTTTGAATGCCGGCTGGACGTGGTCTTCCGCGCGCAGGGTGGTCAGCGACAGGCAGGACGCCAGCACCGCGCAGGTGGTGGTTGCGGCGGCCCGGAGCAGGGACTGGCTCGAAGTCATGGGGACGTGTTCCTGAATGGTGTCGGATGCAGGCGAATGGGGTATTCCTGTACCAGAGCCCCAGCTCCTGACCACCCATTCTCCGCATCCACAGCCGTTGGCGTCTGCCACTGAAAGCATGGCCGTTGGCAGCCACGGTTTCGTGGCGACCTGCTGGACAGCAGGTACATCCTCCTGACCCGACTCCATCGCTATCCCGGCGACCGGGAGCGCGCGGCGCACGGCGTCTAGTGCGGCGCACCGAACCCGGCCGCGCGCCGGTTCAGGGCGCCGCGACCGTCGCCGCCCCGCCCGCCACGCAGATGCTCTCCAGCCGCAGTTCCTGCCCCGCGGTCAGGTGCGGGACGATCTCCAGGTGGTGCGGCTGCCCCGCAGCCAGCGCCATGGTCACCACCACCACGTGGTGGACATTGCCGTGGGCGCCTCGCGCGAAGGCGCCGGCGTCGATGTCGGGACCGTCCTTGCTGCCGAGCGGCACCTGCGCCACGCCATCGATCAGCACCTGGTAGGTGCCCGAGCGCTCCGTGCTTTCGCCGAAGATCAGCACGGTTTCGGCCTGCACGGTGCAGGCGAACGGCGCCGGCGCGGCGGCCGCGGTGGCCTCGGCCACCGCCTGCTCGCCCTGCCAGCGCGACATCAGCATGTCGTAGAAGGCCGAGACCAGGTCGGGGTGGGCGGCACGCCAGCCGTCGGGCAGCGGCGCGAGCGTGGCGAGCGGCACCCGCGCCCAGGTCATGCAGGTGTCGGCGTGCAGCATGCGTTCGGGCGCGCGGCAGACCGCCGCGGCGTCCACGCCCTGGAGAAATGCGCCCCACGCCGCCTCGGCGAACAGCCCGTAGCCGCGATCGCCGGGATGGACGGGGTCGTAGGGCCACAGCCCGGATATCCTGTCGGCGCCGCCGGCGAGGCGCTCCGCAATCAGTGCCACGGCGTCGCCGGAGGGCACGCCGTAGGCCCGGGCGATGGCCTGGTGCGCGGCGCGGCGCGGCATCGGCCTGGCGTCGTCGGTGACGTTCCACTGGAAAGGGAAGATGACCTGCACCACCGGCACGCCGGCGAGCACCGTGCGCCGCACCAGCGACTCGTACGCGGCCAGGGTCGGCTCGTCAGCGGTGCCGAGGTCGTCGTTGGCGGAAAAGTCGAGGAACACCAGGTCGGGCTTGCGCGCCAGCACGTCGCGTGCGAGGCGGAACACGCCGAGCAGCGAGCCGGTGCCGCCGATCGCCGCGTCTTCGCCATGGAAGCGGGCGCGCGGGTAGGCGGTCTCCAGGCGCCGGAGGACCTGCGCGCGGTAAGAGGTGCGCGCCTGGTCGGTGGCATTCGCGCCCCAGGTCAGCGAGGCGCCGAAGAAGACCACGGTGAGCGCCTCGCCGGCGCGCGCGCGGCGGTCGAACGCGGCGAAGTCGGCGACGTGGGGCGCGAGCGCGGTGGCCGGGGTGGCGGCCCCACC
>JACDGQ010000155.1 GCA_013821615.1 Planctomycetota bacterium | reverse complement strand
GCGCGCGACACCCCCACCAGCTCGGCGACGCGCGTGCGGTCGCGCCACAGGTGCAGGCCGATCACCACTCCGGCCATGGCGATGACCAGCACCGCGGCGACGGCCATGGGCTTGCTGAGCCGCTGCTCCAGGCCCTCCTCAAAGGCGATCGGCGCGGCGACGCGCACCACCCGGCCGTCGGGTAGCAGGCGCGCGGCGTAGATGAACGGGCTGTTGACGCTGTCGCTGAAGCGCCGCTTGACGCCGGCGCCCTCGGCGCGCGCCTGGACGACCTCGGGCCGGCCGTTGTGGTTGTCGAGCAGCTCGACGCGCGCCTGCGAGTCGTAGAGCACGCGGCCGTCCGGCGCGATCAGGGTCAGCCGCCGGCTGCGCTCGAGCTTCAGCCCGGCGAGGTGCGCATCGGTCGAGGTCATGACGAAACCGGCGGCGAGGTCGGCCTCGGCCAGGACCTCGACCGCGAGGGTCTCCTCGACGGTGCGCGTCACGGCCTGGTACTGGTAGGCGAGTGCGGCCCAGATCACCGCGGCCAGGATGCCCCCGCCCAGGACCCACCAGCGCGCCCCCAGCAGCACTTCGCGCAGCAGGTTCATGGGTGGCGGCGATGCCCGGTCCTCGGCCGGCCTCCGTGGGCGCCGCAGGAAGCTCTCAGTGACCACGCGGCCGCGAGCCGCTCAGCCGGTTTCGGTGAAGCGGTAGCCGACGCCGCGCACGGTCTCGATGTAGTGGTCGTAGGGGCGGATCTTGCTGCGCAGGTTGCGCACGTGCACATCGATGGTGCGGTCGGTGACCACGGCTTCGCCATCGCCGAGGCGGTCGAGGAGGTCGTAGCGGCCATAGGCGATGCCAGGATGCGAGGCCAGGAAGTGGAGCAACTTGAATTCGGTCAGCGTGACCGGGGCGATCTCCTCGCCGACGATCACCTGGTGGCGGATGGGATCGATGACCAGTTTGTCGATCTGCAGGCGCTTGCGCTGGGCGCTCGACTCCTCGTCGCGGTGGCGGCTGAGGCGGACCTTGATGCGCGCGAGCAGCTCCTTGATGCGGAAGGGCTTGGTGACGTAGTCGTCGGCGCCCAGGCCGAGGCCCAGCACGACATCGCTCTCCTCGCCCTTGGCGGTGACCATGATGATGGGTATGGCGCTCAGACCGCTGTCGGCGCGCATGATGCGGCAGACCTCCAGGCCGTCGCGGTCCGGCAGCATGAGGTCGAGCAGGACCAGGTCGAAAGGGTGACGGCGCAGCTCGTGCAGGCCATCGTTGCCGTTGCCCGCGACCATCACCGTGTGGCCCTCGCGCTCGAGGTTGAAGCGCAGCAGGGTCTGGATGTCGGATTCGTCCTCGATGACCAGGATGCGGGACATGGGGCTCCTCGGGGAGGTGGATGCCGCGTGGCGCGGGGCATGGTCGGTGGTGCTGATCATGGGGTGCATCCGTGCGGGGAAAGCGGCGCCATCATGGCCCCGCGGTGGGTCAGGCCTGGTCGAGGGAGTCGTGATGGTGGCGGATGTTGGTGCCGCGGTGGATGTATACGGTCTCCTCGGCGATCGACACCGCGATGTCGCCGATGTGCTCGAGCAGCGAGGCCGCGCGCAGCAGGTGGGTGTACTCGCGGATCTTCTCGGGCTGCTCCTGCATCGCGACCTGGATGCGCTCGTAGCACTGCTTGGTCAGATCGTCGGCGCTGTCCTCGTCGGTGAGCACGCCACGCGCCAGGTTGAGGTTGCCGGTGACGAACGACTCCATGCTGTGGTGGACCATGCTGACCACGAGATGGCCGAGGATGGCGAGTGCCTCGGGATTCTCGACGCGGTGGTTGCGGGCGATGTACGAGGCGCGCTTGGCGATGCTCTCGGCGAGGTCGCCGACCTGCTCCAGGTCCGAGGTGATGCGCATCGCCGAGATCACCAGGCGCAACTCGCCGGCCATCGGCTGCTGCAGGGCGATGATGGTGTGGCAGCGGTCCTCGATCACCGTTTCGAGGATGTCGACCTGCTCTTCGAGGATGCGGCACTGCTCGCGGCCCTCGACGTTGGCCTTCAGGATCGACTCCACGGCGATGGTCAGCGAGCGCTCGACCAGGTTGCCCATCGTGACGAGCGAGCGCTTGAGCTCGGCGAGCTCGAGGTCGAAATGGCGGATCTGGTTCATCGGGTCCTCGGGAAGGCGAAGGGCGGAAGGGACAGCCGGAGGGGATAGGGGCGAAGGGCGGAGGAACAGCAGGACAGCAGGAATGCTGGCTGCGGGGGTCAGCCGAAGCGACCGGTGATGTAATCCTCGGTCTGCTTCTGCTTGGGGTTGGTGAAGATCGACACCGTGGTGTCGTACTCGATGAGCTTGCCCAGGTAGAAGAACGCGGTGCGGTCGGAGCAGCGCCCGGCCTGCTGCATGTTGTGAGTGACGATGACCACCGTGTACTGCTTCTTGAGTTCGAGGATCAGCTCCTCGATCTTGACCGTGGCGAGCGGGTCGAGCGCGGAGCACGGCTCGTCCATGAGCAGCACCTCGGGGCGCACCGCGGTGGCGCGCGCGATGCACAGGCGCTGCATCTGGCCGCCGGACAGGCCGAGCGCGCTCTTGCCCAGGCGGTCCTTGACCTCGTCCCACAGCGCAGCTGACCTCAGCGCGGTTTCGCAGGCCTCGTCCAGCACGCGCTTGTCCGTGACCCCGGCCACGCGCAGCCCGTAGACCACGTTCTCGTAGATCGACTTGGGGAAGGGGTTGGACTTCTGGAAGACCATGCCGATGCGCTTGCGCAACGAGGTCACCTCCAGGTGCGGGTCGTAGATGGTTCGCTTGTTGATGGTGATGTCGCCGGCGTGGCGGATGCCGTCGACCAGGTCGTTCATGCGGTTGAAGTTGCGCAGCAGCGTCGACTTGCCGCAGCCCGATGGCCCGATGAAGGCGGTCACCTGGCGCTCGGGAATGGCCATGGTGATGTCGAACAGCACCTGGTGGCTGCCGTAGTAGAAGTCGTAATCGGTGATGTTGATGTAGGCCGGGTTGGGCGCGCCCGGCGTGCCGGCCGGGGCAGGCTGCGCGGGCTGCAGGCCGGGCGTCGGAGGGGGGGTCTGGATGGGGTTGTTCATGAGTGTCGTCATGGGTCAGAACGTCGCGGTGGCGAGTCTCCTGCGCAGTTTGTCGCGCAGCAGGATCGCGCCCAGGTTGAGCGCCACGACCAGGGCGATGAGGAACAGGGTGGTGGCGAAGACCATCGGCTTGGCCGCCTCGGAGTCCGGCGATTGGAAGCCGAGGTCGTAGATGTAGAAGCCGAGGTGCATGAACTTCTGGTCGGTGTGCAGCCCGGGGATGAGGTCACCCACCTTCCACGAGGCATCGATGGGCAGGCTGGGGGCGAGCTTGACCACGCCGACCATCATCAGCGGCGCGACCTCGCCGGCGCCGCGCGCCATGGCCAGGATCAGGCCGGTGAGGATGCCGGGCACCGAGGCCGGCAGCACCACGCGCTGGATGGTCTGCCACTTCGAGGCGCCGCAGGCCAGGCTGCCCTCCTTGGCGCCGCGCGGCACCGCGGCGATCGCCTCTTCGGTGGCGACGATCACCACCGGCACCGTCATCAGCGCCAGGGTCAGGGCCGCCCACAGGATGCCGCCGGTGCCGTAGGTGAGGTTGCCGTCGTAGAACAGGCGGTCCACGCTGCCGCCGACGATGTAGACGAAGAAGCCCAGGCCGAACACCCCGAACACGATCGAGGGCACGCCGGCGAGGTTGTTGACCGCGATGCGCACGGTGCGCACGACCAGCCCCTGGCGGGCGTATTCGCGCAGGTAGATGGCGGCGACCACGCCGAAGGGGGTGACCACGATGCTCATCAGCACGGTCATCACCAGGGTGCCGAAGATGGCGGGAAAGATGCCACCTTCGGTGTTGGCCTCGCGCGGGTTGTCCCACACGAAGCGCGCCATGCGCGTAACGAAGACCCCGCAGCGTCCGGCCAGGCCGAGCTGGTTCGGCCAGGTCGCACCGAGGACGTCCTTGAACTGGATGCGCTTCTCCTCGCCGGTGAACAGGCGGATGACCAGCTGGCTGCCGAGCATGGTCGCGGCCTTGGCCTGGGCCTGGGAGTTGAGGTCCGTGGACTCGGCCTGCAGGCGGGCGATCTCCGCATTGACCTCAGCCAGTTGCGCCGCATCGGCGTCCGCGCGCTTGCGCATGCTCTTGAGGCGCGCGTCGAGTTTGCTGAGGCGCTGCGCGTTGACCGCGAGCGGGCCGTTCCTGATCGCCAGTACCGCGGCGCGGTTGGCCGCGGCCGCGATGACGAGCTGGTCGAGCCGCGCGTGGAAGGCCGGGTCGCTGGCGGGCAGCGGCGCCTCGCCCTTGGGCCGCAACGCCACCGGCAGGCCGATGGCGTTGCCGCCGGTGGTGCGCTCGATGACCAGGGCGTCGTCCGGCTCGCGACTCGTCTGCACCGCCGAGACATCGACGTAACGGAAAGGCAGGCCGTAGGCGTCCTTGTTGCCGGTATAGATCTGGATCTCCTCGCTGGTGACTCCGGCGGCGTTGCCGGCCTTGGCCTTGCGGCTGACCAGCTCGCCGCCGACGGTCACCGTCTTGCCACCGTCGACGATGGTGAACTCGCTGATGTGCTTTGGCCAGAACACGCCGAGTCCATAGCTGGCGACCACCCCGAGCAGCAGCACCACCATGCCCAGGGCGATGGTCAGGCCCATGGCGGTCAGCCACACCAGGCTCTCGCCCTTGATCCGCGGCCTGACCGGCGGCCTGGCGGGCGGAGCGGCGTCCGGTCGGGTCATGGTCGCTGGCATGTCAGACCGTCTTGTACTTCTCGCGCAGGCGCTGGCGTAGCACCTCGGCGATGGTGTTGATGAGGAAGGTCAACGTGAAGAGCAGCACTGCGCACAGGAACAGCGTGCGGTAGAGGGTGCCGTCCTTGGGCGCCTCGGGCAGCTCGGTGGCGATGGTCGCCGAGAGCGTGCGCATGCCGTCGAAGATGTTGAAGTTCATCACCGGGGTGTTGCCGGTGGCCATGACCATGATCATGGTCTCGCCGATCGCCCGGCCGAAGCCGATCATCACCGCCGAGAAGATCCCGGCGGAAGCGGTCGGCACGACCACAAACAGCGCGGTCTGCCAGCGGCTTGCGCCGAGCGCGAGCGAGGCCGAGCGCAGGTTCGTCGGCACGTTGGAGAGCGCGTCCTCGCTGATGGTGAAGATGATCGGGATGACCGCGAAGCCCATCATCACGCCCACCACCAGGGAGTTGTGCGGGTCGAACGCCCAGCCGGTGTGCTCGCGCCACCACTGCGGGAAATCCCCGACCAGGTGCTTGCTCAGCGGGTCGTAGGCGGTGAAGACCAGGCTCTCCAGCGCGGGGCCGAGATTCCACGAGGCCCAGCCCACGGCCAGCATCAGCGGCATGAACGCGATGAATTCGTAGCCCGGCTTGATGCGGCTGCGCCAGCGCATCGGCAGACGCGCCCACCACCAGCCGAAGAGCATGGCGGTGGCCGGTACGCAGATCCCCGCCATCAGCAGCGATGGCACCCGGTGCTCGAGCAGCTGCGCCAACCACAGCGCAGCGAGGAAGCCGAGCACCACCGAGGGCATCGCGGCCATCACCTCGACGGTCGGCTTGACCAGCGACTTGAAGCGCGGGTGCATGAACTCGGCGGTGTAGATCGCGCCCAGCAGCGCCAGCGGCAGGGCGAACAACATCGCGTAGAAGGTGCCCTTGAAGGTGCCGATGAGCAGCGGCACCAGCGACATCTTCGGCTCGTTGTCGTCCGAACCGCCCGAGGACTGCCAGGAATACGCCGGCTGGCTGGCGCCCTCGTACCAGATCTTGCCGAAGAGCGAGGCCCAGCCGGACTCCGGATGCTGGTCGTCGAGCGCGAACACGTGCACCTGCTGGTCGGATCCGAGCAGGGCGAAGGCGCTGTACTTGCTGCTCAGCGCCACCGCGTCGACAAGGAAGGGCTGTAGCGCCTCCCAGCGCACAGCGGCCGAGGTCAGGTAACGTAGCGAGGCGGTATTGCCGGCGCCGACCAGGAAGGCCTTGTTGCGCGTGCTCGCCGCGTAGGCGCCGATGCCGCTCGGCAGATCCGTGAACTCCTTGGTCTGGCCGAACAGCCGGGTGTCGCTGCCATCCTTGAGGAACAGGCTGAACGCGCGGCACAGCCCGGAGGGATTGGAGATCGTCAGGGAGACGTCACCGAGCACGAAGTCCAGCGAGGCGATGCGCGCGTCGGCGTTGTCCTCGAACGGGGTGAAGGCCTGGCGCAGGACCAGCTCGCCGTCGCCGCTCAGTACGAAGTAGGCGACCCGCCCTTCGCTGGTGGCCACCAACAAGCTCTCGCCGCGGCTGTCGACCAGCAGCCGTTCCGGCGTGCCGGTGATGAGCGCGCTGAGGTCGAAGCGCTTGTCCAGGGTGGCCGTCGCCGCGCCGTCCTCCTGGGTGAAGCTGGCGGCCAGGACCTGGCGCCTGCCGTCCTGCTCGCGCAGCACGGCGGCCAGCCGCCGCTCGCCGCTCTCGCCATAGCCGACCGCCAGCGTCTTGCCGGCGGCGATCGGGGCGCCCCCTGCCATCTCGGGAGCAACCGCCAACAGCGTTGGTGCGGCGATGGTGGCCGCGACACCGGTCGTGGCATCGTTGCTGTAGGCGATGGTGGCCAGCGCCAGCGTCCCGTCGTCGAGGCCGAGCATCAGGCGGTGGTTCAGTGCGTCATAGCGACCGGCACCCGCCTGCCGGCCAACGGGCAGGGCGAGGGGCATCTGCACCGCCGGGCGCTTGCCGGTCGCATCGAGTAGCACGACCGTGCCGGCACGCGTCGCCACGAAGGGCAGGGCGCCCCATTCGTCGATGCCCATGGCGACGACCTGCTCGGCGCCGGTGCCCACGGGCAGCGGCAGCGCCGGCCCCGGGGTCACGCTGGCCGAGCCGAATAGCGGCATGCACTTGCTGAGGATGAACAGGAAGATGGTGAACACCGCGATGATCACCGCGATGCCGCCGCAGCGGATGAACCAGGTCATGACCCGATCGACGGCCAGGGTCGCGAACGGCGTGGCGAAACGCTGCTGGTCGAGCTCGGTCTGGGTCTGGGTCACGTCCGTCTCGCAGGTGTCGGGAGAGGTTCTGTGGCGATGACGCGCTGCGTCGTGCGGCGAACGCCGCAGGGCCCTGGCCGTGGCCGGCCGATGGCCCTGCGGCATGCGCCGGACCGGCCGGGGGG
>JACDGQ010000154.1 GCA_013821615.1 Planctomycetota bacterium | reverse complement strand
CACCGCGGCCTTCTACCTGCTCACGGGCCTCGGTCACCAGGCTGTGATGGTGTTCTTCGTGCTCAGCGGCTTCCTGGTCGGCGGCTCGGTGCTGAACGATCTGCGCCGCGAGCGCTTCTCGCTGGCGCGCTACGCCATCAACCGCGTGTCACGGCTGTACGTGGTGCTGCTGCCGGCGCTGGCGCTCGGCTGGCTGATCGACAGCGCCGGCAGCACCTGGTTCGCAGCCGAGGGCATCTACACCGGGCAGTGGCCGCAGCCGCTCGCGGCGCTGCAGTATTCCGTGGTCGAGCGTCTGCAGCCGCTGACCGCCTTGGCCAGCGCGGGCAACCTGCAGACCATCGTCGCGCCACCGCTCGGCAGCAACGGCCCGCTGTGGAGCCTGGCCAACGAGTTCTGGTACTATGTGCTGTTCCCGCTGCTGGCCCTGCCGCTGTTCCTGCGCGGCCGCATGCTCGCCAGCGGCGCCTGCCTGGTGGTGGCAGCTGCGGTGGCGTGGCTGACCCATCCCGAGATCCTCGCCTTCGGCGCAGTGTGGCTGCTCGGCGTGCTGGTGCGGCTGTGTCCGTGGCGCCTGCCGGTGCCGCTGTGGCTGGGCGGTGGCGTGGTGGTGCTGGCAGCGCTGGCCAGTTCGCGCGTGGCGCACCTCGACCTTGGTCGCTGGGGCGGCTTCGCCAACGACCTCGGCCTGGGCGTGGTCTTCACCGTCTTCCTGCTCAGCGCGATGTCCGACCGCGGCAGTGCACCGCTGCCCGGGCAGCGGCTGTCGGCGGCGCTGGCGAACTGCTCATACAGCCTCTACCTGCTGCACTTCCCCATGCTGCTGCTGCTCTGCACCGCGGTGCAGCACGCCTGGGGCTGCGGCCTGTCGCAGGCGCCCAGCGCCACCGCCTACGCGCTCTTCGCTGGCCTGACCGCGTTGCTGAGCGCGTACGCCTTCGGCGTGGCCCAGCTCACCGAGCGTCACACCAATGCCATCCGCGACGTGCTGCAGCGCCTGCTGCTGCGCCAGCCGCGCCCGGCCACGCCCCCGGCCACCTGAACCCGACCGCCTTGCGCCAGGACCCGCCATGAAGATCACGCCCATCTCCGATCACGGCCACGGCCACCACCACGGCCCGGGCGGCCACACCCACGAGCACCTCGAGCACGCCGGCCATTTCCACGAGCGCGACCAGCCGCTGCCGCGCGATTTCAGCGAGCGCGCCTTCACCGTCGGCATCGGCGGCCCGGTCGGCAGCGGCAAGACCGCGCTGATGCTGCAGCTGTGCCGGCGCCTGCGCGCGACCATGAGCATCGCCGCGGTGACCAACGACATCTTCACCAAGGAGGACGGCGAGTTCCTGATCCGCAACGAAGCCCTCGAAGCCGGTCGCATCCGCGCCGTCGAGACCGGCGGCTGCCCGCACGCCGCGATCCGCGAGGACATCACCGCCAACTTGATGGCGCTCGAGGAGCTGCATGGCCTCTATCGGCCGCAGCTGCTGCTCATCGAATCGGGCGGCGACAACCTTGCCGCGAACTATAGCCGCGAGCTGGCCGACTACATCATCTACGTCATCGACGTCGCCGGTGGCGACAAGGTGCCGCGCAAGGGCGGCCCCGGCATCACCCAGTCCGACCTCTTCATCATCAACAAGACCGACCTCGCCACCGCCGTCGGCGCCGATCTGGCCGTGATGGAGCGCGATACGCTCAAGATGCGCAGCGGCGGCCCGTACGTGTTCGCCCAGGTGAAGCAGGGCGTGGGCGTCGACGTCATTGTCGAGCACATCGTGCACGCGTGGCAGCATGCGACGGGGGTGGAGCATTGATGGGGATAGCAGACGGCTGACGGCTGACGGCCGAAAGACACCGGTGCCAAGCACCGGTGTCTTTTCTCATGAGACATGCATTGGCCTGTTAGCCACCAGACGGCCATAGACCACTAGCCGTCAGCCATCAGCCGCCAGCCGTCAGCCGAGGGCGGTCCCCCGACCTCACTTGTTCTTCGCCACCGTTGGCCTGTTAGCCACCAGACGGCCATCGACGACTAGCCGTCAGCCGTCAGCCGTCAGCCGTCAGCCGAGCGCGGCCCCCGCCCTCACTTCTTCTTCATCACCGGATGCGTCGTCGGCAGGTTCTTGACGATCTCGGTCGCCTCGGGCGTGGTCGCGGGGTGGCCCCAGCCGCTCGGGCTCTTGCCGTCGGCGAAGTCGATGACCAGGTTGTCGTCGCCGGTCGGGCTGACGCCGCCGGGGATGTGGTCGAGGCCAAGGGCGTGGCGCAGTTTCCAGGCGATGATGTGGTCGGCGACCGAGCTGTCGCCGGACAGGCCGAGGCCGCCAAGCAGGATGCCGCCGTCGGCGTAGAGCGCGAGGCCGCCGCCGAAGACGTTCACGCCGCCGATGCGCTCGCCGATCATCGGGTCGTCCTTGGTGCCGAAGTACTTGGCCTTGCCCTTGTAGGCGACCTCGGGGTCGACCGGATTGGAGGCCTGCAAGCCGAACAGGCTGCCGCCGGGCTGGGTGGCGGCGTAGAGCTGGCCGGTGCCGACCGTCAGGCCGGGCAGGCTGAAGGCGTTGGCGGTGTTGGCCTTCTGCGCCGAGATCACACGGCTGCCGGGCCACTGGTCGCCGCGGTCGGTGCCGGTGAAGGTCACCACGCGCACCACTGCGTCGCGGTCGACCAGGGTCGCCCACATGTTCAGGCCGAAGCCGCCGTTCTTCTCCTTTATGACCAGCTGCAGGGCGGTGCGCACGGTGGCGGCATCGGGCAGCTCGGCGCTGGCCGCGGTCAGGACCGGGGCGTCAGCCAGGACGCCGGCACAGGCGAACAGGCAGATGGCCAGGAGCCGGGTGAATGGGGCGGATGGGGATGCGAAGGACATGGAAGGCCTCCTTGGCCGGGGGTGTTCGGGATGACTGGCGCAGCTGGTGGGGGCCCAGAGCGCCGGAACGCGGGTGGATACCGGGGTCGATGCGCGCCGGGCGCACCACGGCAAGCCCGACCCTGGACAACCCCCTGACGGTTGCAAGTCCGTGTCGGCTCTGGTGTAGACCCCCGGCGTGGGTGCCGAATACGCCGGCGCGGTGGAACAATCCCGCAGCCGCCGACCTCTGCGCCCATGCCCAGCCCCGCATTGACGCCGCAAGCCCACGTGCTGGAATGACCTACGCAGACGCACGCGAGGCCGCACCGGTGCCTCGCAGGAGCCAGGGGATGTTCCGTTCCGCCATCGTAGATCCGCCCGGTCCCCACGCCGAGCCGCAACTGGCGACGCGCCTGGCATCCATCACCAAGGGGGGCGCGGACGGCACGCGCCGCAATCCGTTGTCCGCCTACCTCCACCTGGTCGAGGGCAAGGCGCGCCTGATCCCCGGGGTGTGGCTGCTGCAGAACCTGCGCAACGCCCCGACCTATCTCTTCCCGCTGCTCATCAAACACATCTACGACATGCTCAAGGACGCGCCGGAGCGCGTCATGGGCGAACTCGGCTGGGTGCTCGCCGCGTCGTTCCTGATGTGCGTGCTGAACGTCATGGCCACCGTCGGGCAGACCCGGCTGCGCTCGTGCCAGCGCCGCCGCCTGACCGCGAACCTGCGCACCTCGCTGGTGCGCCGGCTCAACAAGCTGACCTTCATCTTCCACGACCGCTCGCAGGCGGGCATGCTGCAGAACAAGTTCGTGCTCGACATCAACCGCCTCGAGGAGATCGAGAGCTACCTCGCCGAGAACGTGCTGATGCAGGGCACCTCGATCCTGATCATGCTGGTGATCGTGTGGCACATCAACCCGTGGTTCCTGCTCGTGCTCGGCCTGATCGTGCCGACCAACCTGATCATGGCCAAGCTGCTGTGGCCGCCGATGCGCAAGCGCAGCGAGGAGTTCCGCGTCGCCGAGTCGGGCTTCATGGCCTCGCTGACCGAGGCCCTGCACGCGGTGCGGCTGACGCGCGCGCACGCGGTCGAGGAGTTCGCCGAGCAGCGCCTGAGCGGCGCCGCGCACACCGTCGCCGAGACCGGCATCCGCGTCGACCTCACCCACGCCTTCTTCGGCTCGACCGGCTGGGCGGTGGGCTCGATCCTGAACATGCTGGTGGTGGCGGTCGGCGCGTGGCTGTGCGTGCGCGACCAGATCGGCTTCGGCGACCTGTTCGTGTTCTTCACCTACTACCAGATGATCGCCGGCAGCATGAGCGGGATCGTCAACGGCATCCCGGCGATCGCCTCGGCGAGCGATGCGATCTCCTCGCTCGCCGAGCTCTACGACACCGAGAGCGAGGAGCGCAACAGCGGCAAGCCGGAACTGCCGGCGGTGCGCGGCGAGGTCGAGCTGCGCGGCGTCTCCTTCACCTACCCGGGCAGCAACCGCCACAGCGTGCGCGACGTCACCATCGACATCCCGCAGGGCACCTCGCTGGCGCTGGTGGGGCCGTCGGGCTCAGGCAAGAGCACCATCGCCAGCCTGGTGCTTGGCCTCTACGAGCCGCAGCAGGGCGCGGTGCTGATCGACGGCCACGACCTGCGCGCGGTCGACCGCCGCAGCATCCGCCGCCACGTCGGCGTGGTCAGCCAGGACGTGGTGCTGTTCCACGACACCATCGCCGGCAACATCAGCTGGGGCGACGCCAATCCCGATGCCGAACGCGTGCGCGAGGCCGCCCGCCGCGCCAACGCCGAACCCTTCATCACCGCCATGGCGCAGGGCTACGACACCGTGCTCGGCGACCGCGGCATGGGTCTGTCCGGCGGCCAGCGCCAGCGCCTGGCGATCGCGCGCGCCCTCTACCGCGATCCCAAGCTGCTCATCCTCGACGAGGCGACCAGCGCCCTCGATCCGGAGAGCGAGCGCCTGGTGCAGCTCGCCCTCGACGAGCTGATGAAGGGCCGCACCACCCTGATCATCGCCCACCGCCTGTCGACGGTGCGCGGCGCCAACCGCATCGTCGTGTTGGAGGAAGGCCAAGTCAGCGAGACCGGCACCTTCGCCGAGCTGATGGAGCATCGACGCGCGTTCTTCAAGCTGGCGAACGGGCAGCTGATCTAGGGGAAGGGTCCGGCGGGAAGTCCGGAAGTCCGGAAGTCCGGAAGTCGAAGACCTGCTTCCCACAGACGCTTTGCTCGTTCTGGGGGTGGAATGGCCATGTCCGATCCGGGGCCGGAATCATGGATAGGGATATGCCGGCCCGACTCCTCCGTTCGCTTCGGCGTCGCAACCGCTTTCCTGGTCTAACGGGCATTGCCCCATGGAAAGCGACCCAGACAACCTAGCATGTCCGCGCCATCGCCGCGGTACGAAATCGCCCATGTCGACCTCAATCGCCATCCAGACAGCAACTTCCCACACGCCTTCACCAACGCGCCCGAGCCTCTCCGAGGCCCATCCCCAACCCCGGCCACCTCGACTTCCGGACTTCCGGACTGCCGGACTTCCGGACTGATCTTCAACATTGACTCCCGCCATGCGTTCATATTAACACAGCCCACTTCGGAGCCGCCATGCCCATCCGCCTCTGCGCCCTGCTGCTGCTCTCATGGCTGGCCGCCGGCCTGCACGCCGCCGACGCCAAGCCGCTGACCATCGCGGTCATCCCCAAGGGCACCACGCACGAGTTCTGGAAGACCATCCACGCGGGCGCGGTCAAGGCGCAGCGCGAGCTGGCCGCCGCCGGCCAGCCGGTGAAGATCATCTGGAAGGGCCCGCTCAAGGAGGACGACCGCACCGCGCAGATCGACGTGGTGCAGAACTTCCTCGCCCAGGGCGTCAGCGGCATCGTGCTCGCGCCGCTCGACAGCAAGGCGCTGGTCGCGCCGGTGAAGGACGCGATGGAGGCGGGCATCCCGACCGTCATCATCGATTCCGGGCTGAAGTACGACAAGGTCACCAGCTTCATCGCCACCGACAATTACGCCGGTGGCGCCAAGGCGGCGGAGCGCATGGGCGAGGTGCTCGCTGGCAAGGGCCGCGTGCTGGTCCTGCGCTACATGGTCGGCTCGGCGAGCACCGAGCAGCGCGAGGCGGGCTTCCTCGACACCATCGCCAAGAAGTTCCCGGACATCAAGATCGTCTCGAGCGACCAGTACGCCGGCGCCACGCGCGAGCAGGCCCAGACCGCGGCCCAGAACCTGCTCGCCGCGATGAAGGACAAGATCGACGCGGTGTTCACCTCGAACGAATCGGCCTGCGCGGGCATGATCCAGGCGATCAAGTCCTTCAACCTCGACGGCAAGCTCAAGCACATCGGCTTCGACGCCAGCGAGCCGCTGATCAAGGCGCTCAAGGCCGGCGCGGTGCAGGGCCTGGTGGTGCAGGACCCGTTCAAGATGGGCTACCTGGGCGTGATGACGGTGGTCGCCAAACTCCAGGGCAAGGCGGTCGAGGCCAAGGTCGACACCCCGGTGCAGCTCGTCACCCCCGAGAACATCGGCACGCCCGAGATCCAGGCGCTGATCTCGCCGCAGCTGACCGACTACATCGACGACGCCGGCAAGTGATGGCCGATCGGGGATGCGGGGACGGAGAAGTGCGGAGTGCGGAGTGCGGAGTGCGGAGTGCACCCTCTCTCGAGGTCGCGTCCGCACACCTGGGTGCGCGCCAGCGCGCTCGGCGTCGTGACACCGCGCACTCCGCACTCCGCACTCCGCACTCCGCACCCGGATGTCCACGCGCTGCCCAGCGCCCGACCAGCCTGACCCCGGTGGCCGGAAAGGGCCCCCGATGATCGACCGCCTGGTGATGTCCGGGATCGCCAAGTCCTTCGGCGCGACCCGGGCCCTCGAGTGCGTCGACCTCGCGGTCGGGGCCGGCGCTTCGCTGGCCCTGATCGGCGAGAACGGCGCCGGCAAGTCGACGCTGATGAAGATCCTGACCGGCGCGATCCGCCCGGACGGCGGCACCATGGTCCTGGACGGCAAGCCGTTCGCGCCGCACGGGCCGCTCGACGCGCGCACCCACGGCGTCGCCATCGTCCACCAGGAACTGGCGATCGCCGCCGAGCTGACCGTCGCCGAGAACGTCCTGCTCGGTGCGCTGCCGACGCGCGGCGGCTTCACCGATCTGAAGAAGCAGCGCGCGCTGGCCTTCGCCGCGCTCGACCAGCTCGGCTGCCGCGAGCTGGCCGACCTGCGCCGCGCCGGCGACCTGCCGATCGCCCAGCAGCAGCTGGTCGAGATCGCGCGCGCCATCGCCGCCGGCCCGCGCCTGCTGGTGCTCGACGAGCCGACCTCGAGCCTGACCGCCGAGGACGTGC
>JACDGQ010000153.1 GCA_013821615.1 Planctomycetota bacterium | reverse complement strand
GCGCTCCACTGCGCGAAGCGCGCTGGCTCGCGCGCCGGCAGGGTCAGCGCCGGCAGCTTCGGCAGGCTGGCGGGATCGGGCAGCGGCGCGGCCGCGGTGTGGTCGATGCGCGCGAAGATGCGGTCGTGGGCGTTGACGTTGTAGACCGTGCGGCCCTTGGCCTTGAGCAGCTGCGCCTCGTAGGCGATCTCGGTGCGGAAGTGGTCCCAGCACATCGTCGAGCGCACCGTCTCGTCGCCGTTGCCGGGGATCAGGCGGTCGGTGTAGAAGCCGGTCAGCTTGGCGCTCTCGCTGCGCTGCTTGGCCTCCTTCCAGGCGTTGCCGGCGGTGCCGGCGCCTTCCCAATGGCTGCCGTTTTCGCCGCGCGCGAGGTCGTGGCCGACCAGGAACAGCGGGCCGGTGGTCAGCGCCGCACCGACCGTCACCGAGAGCACGCCGGTGGATTGGCCGGCGTTGATGCGCCGGCCCGGGTCGGGGACCAGCCACGGGTAGAGCGCGTCGCCGCAGTACACGCCGATGGTGCGCTCGGCCGGGAAGCGGCCGACCACGTCCGGGTGCACCACCGGCAGCCCGGCGTAGATGGCGCGGCTCTCGCCGGCGCGGGCGAACATCGCGAGGTTGCCGAGGCGTTCGAGCGGGGTGACGAAGTGCGGGTCGATGCCCTGGTCGAGCAGGCCGTGCAAGGCGGCGTCGCAGGCGATCAGGATGCAGCGGTCCTGCAGGGCGCGCAGCTGGTCCAGGCGCCGCTTGACCGATGGGCCGGCGGCGATCGAGATCACCGGGATGTCGCCGAAGCGCCCGGCGAGCTCGCCGATGGTCGGCGCGGGCAGCAGCTGGCGCGCGTTGCGCGACGCCTGGATCAGGCCGGTGAAACTGTCGAGGATGTCGTTGCCGTAGGCCTGGGTGCGGTCGGCGAGCAGCTCGTTGATGCGCGCCAAGTGCTGGGCGCGGAAGGCCGCGGCCGGCGCGGTGAGCGGGTGGGCGTCGATGAAGTCGCAGCCCGCGAGCGGCGGGATGTGGTGGTGGTGCGGGTAGCAGCCGATCACCATGTCGGCGATGCCCTGCTCGTCCTCGATCACCGTGACCGTCAGCTGGCTGCCGCTGAGGAGCTCCAGCACCGGCCGGGCGAAGGTCGCGGCGAAGGCCTGCTCCTCACCGGCGAAGAGCAGCACGTGCAGGCGCTTCTGCCGGCACACCGGGTCGCCGAGCAGGGCCAGCGGCACGCTGCCGTCGCCCCAGCCCATGACCATGACCAGCTCGGCGTGGGTGTTGGCGGCGGGCATGAGCAGGGCGCGCAGTTCGCGCCGTTCCATGGTGCGCACCGCCGGGGCGCACGGCGGCTCCGCTGGCAGCAGCGCGGCCAGGTGGGGCATGCTGCCGATCAGCTGCGCGCGTTGGGCGGCATAGGTCGTGGCCGAGAGGGGTGCGGAGAGGGTGGCGTGCTGGGCCATGCGGTCATCCTGACGGGGGGCGCTGCCTGGGGATCATACCCCGGATCAACGCGGCGGGCCAAGGGCGGGAACGCTTGGGGCGTGCCAATGGGAAGCGGGAGGGGGAAGGGGATGGCACGAGGGGCGGAGGGAAGAAGGGGAGAAGGAAAGGCAGGAGCAGACCTGGGCAATGGGCACGGCACGTGGACCCCGGTCCCTTGTTTCCTCCGCCCCTCGTGCCTTTCCCTTCTCCCCTCCCCCAAAAAAACCCTCCGGCGCCAAGCGCCGGAGGGTTCGTGATATCAGGAAGCGCAGCGTTCAGGCGAGCAGCTTGAGGACCTGCTGGGGCAGCTGGTTGGCCTGCGCGAGCATGGCCGTCGAGGACTGCACCAGGATGTTGTTCCGGGTGAAGTTCGACGACTCCTGGGCGAAGTCGACGTCGCGGATGGTCGACTCGGCGGCGGTCAGGTTCTCCTGCGTGACGCGCAGGCTGTTCAGACCGGTTTCCAGGGTGTTGGACTGGAAGGAGCCGAGCTTGCCGCGCAGGTTGGTGATGTCGTCGATGGCCTTGTCGATGACCTTGAGCACCTCGTTGGCCTGGCCGGAGATCAGCGAGCTGCCCTTGACCTGGGCCAGGCTCGAGAAGGAGCCCGAGCCGCCGACGCCGAGCTGCGACGCATTGGTCGACTGCAGCTGCACGGTGGCGGTCTGGTTGACGTTGGCGCCGACCTGGAAGACCGCGCCCGAGTGGGTGCCGTCGATGGCACCGAAGATGAAACCGCTCGCAGCCGAGCCGGTGCCGACGTTGGTCGAGAGCACGATCGTGCTGCCGCCCGAGGACACCATGGTCAGACCGATGCCACCGGGGAAGGTGGTGCCGCCGCTGGCCGAGAAGGCCATGGTCGTGGCCGAGCCCGTGCCGGCCGTGCCGCCGACCAGGTTGGTGCCGGTGTAGAGGAACAGGGTCGCCTTCGCATCGGTACCGACCACATTGGTCTGCGCCAGGGAGGACGCGCCGCTGGCGCCACTGACGAACTGGACGTTGAAGGTGAACGAGCGGCCGTAGTCCTTGGCGGTCAGGAGCACGTCGCCCGAGGCGCCCAGGGCGTTGCCGGTGGTGGCGGCGGTGAAGCCAACCTTCGAGCCGACCGCGTTGAGCAGCTGCACGAACTGGTTCTTGGTCGTGCCGCTGGCGACGTTGATCAGCGCGCCGTTGACCGACAGGGTGAACGACTTCTTGACCAGCTGGCCGCCCGAGGCCGCGGCCAGGCTGCCGGCGGTGAACACGTCGATGGCCGCCATCGACAGCTTGTCGGTGGCCTGGGTGGCCTGCTGGGTGATCTGCAGGGTGTGGTAGCCGCGCACCGCGGTGTTCGAAGTCAGCAGCTTGGTGTAGTCGCCGCCGAGGCTGACCGTGGAGACCGCCGAGTTGTTCGAGGTCGCGTTGGACAGCGAGCCGTCGAGGATCTTCTTGGTGCCGAACTGGGTGTTGTCCGAGATGCGGTTGACCGAGTCGACGATGTTGTCGAGCTCAGACTGGTCGGCGATGAGCTGGTTGGTGTCATTGACGCCGCTGTTGGCGGCGTGCACGGCGAGCGAACGGCCCTTGCTGAGCAGGCTGTTGACCTCGTCGAGGGCACCTTCCGCGGTCTGCACCATGGTGACGGCCTGCTCGCTGTTGGCGATGGCCTGGTTGAGGCCGCCGATCTGGGCGCGCATCTGCTCCGAGATGACGAGGCCGGCGGCGTCGTCGGCGGCGCGGTTGATGCGCAGGCCGCTGGACAGGCGCTGGATGGAACGGCTCACCATGGCGTCGTTGTTCACCATGTTGCGGTGACCGTCGAGGGCGGTGATGTTGTGATTGATGCGAAGGGACATGGGATCCTCCGTGGGTGATCCTGGTGTTGAGTGCGGCTTCCTTGCCGCCTGTTAGGATCGCCGGCATGGCGTCCTGATCTCCAGTGACGGCACGATCCGCCGCCACTTGAGCGTCAGGGGCGGCGGCGTGTGGAAGGTTGCGGCGGACCAGTCCTGGAGCGGTGGATAAGGCAGATGGCGGGCGCGTCGCCAACCTTCCACACGCCCCCCCGGCCGGGGCTCAAGTCGGGGCCGTCGCTGCCGATGCTCCTAGGCATAGGGCCGCTCCGTCCCGTATTCCCGGGCGCCGGTCGTTCAAAGGATCAGCCATGACCCGTATCGACGCTTCCCTCGCCACGCAGGTGGGCGATACGGTCAGGCCGTATCAGGCATCCCAGGATCAGCAGCTCCAGGTCCAGCAGGCGCGCCGCACCGACCTGGCCCAGCCCGCCGAGAAGACCGCCAGCAGCGACGACATCCGCGCCGCGGCCGCCCAGCTCAAGCAGGTGGTCGAGGCCGCCAGCGGCCGCCAGCTGTCCTTCACCTTCGACGACACCAGCAAGGAGCTGGTCGTGAAGGTGACCGACACGCGCACCGGCAAGCTGGTCCGCCAGATCCCCTCGCAGGAGGTGCTCGATCTCCAGGACCGCATCGACAGCCTGGTCGGCGTGATCTTCAACCACAACGCCTGAGGTTGGCGCGCCACGTGCGTGGCGACGGCTGCCACCACCTGGGTGAGGCCCGTCCGAAGGAGCACTCATGCCTGTTAACTCAGCGACTTCGGGTTCGACCCCCCCGGCCACCAATACCGGGACGGGCAACTCCGCTACCGGCGGCGGCAACGCCCTGACCCAGGTGTCCGGCCTGGTCTCCGGCATCGATTCGGCGGCGATCATCGATTCGTTGATCGGCGCCGCGCGCGTGCCGACCACCCAGCTCGAGCGCAAGCAGGCCATCGCCCAGGCCCACGTGGAGGCCTTGCGCAGCCTCAACCTCAAGCTCCTCAGCGCCCAACTCGACTTCAGCAACCTCAATCACGCGAGCACCTTCCAGAACCGCGTCGTGAGCTCGTCGAGCGCCTCGGTGAGCGCCACCGCCCTGAGCTCGGCACAGCCCGGCACCTATCAGGTCAACATCGTCGCCGTGGCCACGGCCAACCAGCTGGCGACCGCCGGACAGGCTTCGACGAACTCGCTGCTCGGCGCCGGCACGATCAGCCTGCAGGTCGGCAGCGGCGCGACCGGCACGGTCACCGTCGACCAGGCCAACAGCAGCCTCGCGGGGATCGCCACCGCCATCAACGCCGCCAACCTGGGCGTGACCGCGGCGGTGCTCAACGACGGCTCCGCCAGTCCCAACCGCCTGGTCCTGACCAGCACCACCACCGGCCTGGCCAGCGCCATCACGGTCTCCGGCACGGGTGCACTGACCAGCCTGTTCGCCACCACCACCACGGTCGCGCCGCCCGCCGATGCCCAGGTGCAGATCGGCAGCGGCGCGGGCGCCATCACCATCAATCAGAGCAGCAACACCTTCAGCGGCGTGGTGCCGGGGGTGAGCTTCACCGCCACCCAGCCGGCCAGCAATGTGGTCCTGACCGTCGGCAACGACGTCAGCGCCGCCAAGACCGCGGTCACCACCTTCGTCACCAGCTACAACACCGCCAAGCAGTACCTCCGCGACAACGCGTCCTACGACTCGGCCACCAAGAAGTCGGGGATCCTGTTCACCGACAACGATGTGCTCCAGCGCTTCAACGACCTCACCGCGGCCCTCACCGGTCCGGTCACCGGTGCGGTCGCCGGCTTCGGCAGCCTGCAGTCGATCGGCATCGCCATCGACCCCCAGACCGGTCAGCTGAGCGTCAGCGATTCCACGCTCACCGCGGCGCTCACCAGCAGCCCCGACGCGGTCGGCAAGCTCTTCGCCAACTCGGGCACCAGCAGCAATGCCGGTGTGGCCTTCTCGACGCTCGGCAGCAAGACCAGGATCACCGGGGCGCTGACGGTGAACATCACCACCGCCGCGGCCCAGGCGGTGGTCGGATCGAGCGCGCTGAGCGACCCGGTCTCCGTGACCAGCTCCACCAACGGGCTGAACATCACCATCAATGGCCATGCTTACGCGCTGAACCTGACCGCGGGCACCTACACGCCCGCCCAGCTCGCCAGCCACCTCGCGAGCGTGATCAATGCCGCGGCGGTGGCGGCCGGCAATTCCGGCGATCAGGTCACCGCCGGCACCAACGCCGACGGCTCGCTCGACCTGCGCTCGAAGCAGTTCGGCTTCGCCCAGACCATCGACATCGATCCGCTGTCGACCTCGCTGCCGGCGCTGCAGCTGTTTTCGGGCGCGGTGCGCGGCGACGACGTCGCCGGCACCATCGACGGCATCGCCGCCACCGGCCAAGGCCAGGCGCTGAGCGCGGCAGTGGGCAGCGCCCTCGAGGGCCTGCGCCTGTTCGTGGGCGCGGGTGCGCCGGTCAGCAACGTCTCGGTGACGGTCAGCCGCGGCATGGCGCAGAAGGCCAGCGACGCCATCCAGCGGCTCACCGACGGCCACTCGGGGGTGATCGGCCAGGATCTCGACAGCCTCACCAGCCAGATCGCCGACATCACCGGGCGCATCAGCGCGAACGACGCCGCCCTGGCGATCCGCCGGCAGCGCCTGTCGACCCAGTTCGCGGCGATGGAGCAGCTCATCGCCACGACCAAGTCGCAGGGCACTTTCCTGGCGCAGCAGATCAAGGGCTTCTCGGCGAACAGCGGCAACTGAGCCGCCACCGGCCTCAAGTCCGCACCGCTCCGGCCGATGATGAGGGCATCAGCAGATGGAACCGGAAACGCCAAGGACGCCCATGAACGCCGCCACCGCCCAGCATCGCACCGCCTACCGCACCGCGGAGCTGCAGACCATCTCGCAGCGCGACCTGCTGGTCAGGCTGTTCGTGGGGGCGGAGCGCTTCCTCGCCGCCGCCCAGCTCGCCATGGAGCTGCGCCAGATGGAAGTCGCGCACAACAACTGCCAGCGCGCCAAGGCGATCTTCCTCGAGATGCTCGCGACCCTCAACTTCGAGAAGGGCGGCGAGATCGCGCTGCAGCTCAAGGAGCTCTACCTGTTCCTGATCGGGCACATCATCGAGGGCAACCTGCGCAAGGCGCCGGCCCTGATCGCCGAGATCCGCCCGATCGTCGCCACCCTGCGCGAGGGCTGGGAGCGCATCCCCGACGAGCACGCCGGCACCAGCCTGATCTCGCTCGGCACCGGGCACGCGTTCAACCTGCGCACCTGAGCCGGCCCGGCGGGTCGCCATTTTCCGGTCCGGCGCTAGCCTTGGCGCGCATGGACTCCCTGATCGACCGCGACCTCGCTGCGCTGTGGCATCCGTGCAGTCAGATGCGCGACTACCGCGCCTTCCCACCCATCGAGGTGGTCGGGGCCGCCGGCTGCCGGCTGCATCTGGCGGACGGTCGGCGCATCCTCGACGGCATCTCGTCGTGGTGGTGCAAGGCGCTCGGCCACGGCCACCCGCGCCTGCGCCAGGCGCTGCACGACCAGGCCGAGCGCTTCGAGCACGTCATCCTCGCCGGCACCACCAACGCCGGAGTGGTGGGCTTGTGCGAACGCCTGCTCGCCATGGCCAACGGCCACCCGCCACGTGCTTGGGGTGCGTCCGCGCCGCCCGGACGCCTGCCCGGGCATTTCGGCAAGGTGTTCTTCGCCGACAACGGCTCGACCGCGGTCGAGGTCGCGCTCAAGCTCGCCTTCCAGGCCCAGGCGCAGCGCGGGCAGCCGCAGCGAACCGCCTTCGCCGCGCTGTCCGGCGGCTACCATGGCGAGACCATCGGTGCTCTCAGCGTCGGCGACTGCGGGCTCTACAAGGACACCTTCACACCGCTGCTGTTCCCCTGCGCCATGCTCGGACCGCTGCCGCTGCGCCGCGGTCCCGAGGACCCGCGCTGGCTGGATGCCGCGGCGGAGTGGCC
>JACDGQ010000152.1 GCA_013821615.1 Planctomycetota bacterium | reverse complement strand
GCGATGGGCTTGGGCTGGAAGGAGGCGAGCGCCGTGCGCGCGAGGTCGACGACCAGCGCCCGATCCTCGTCGCTCAGCTTCTTGGCGGTGTCGAACCGTGCGCAGACCGGCGCCGGGATGCCCGTGGCCGCCTCCATCACTGCGTGCTTGGCATCCGCCATCCGCGGGATCGGGACCTGGTCGAAGAGCTTGGCGGCCAAAGCCACCAGGATAGCGATCTGGGCGGGCACGCTCACCGGAGCCAATTCATGCTGCTTGAGGCAGGCGCGGATGCGCTGCCCATGCGCGATCGTCGCGCGGGAACCCTCATCGAGGCGGGCCCCGAACCTGGCGAAGGTCTCCAGCTCCTCGAACTGGGCATAGGCGAGCTTGAGATCGCCGGTCACCGCCCGGTAGGAGGGCCGCTGCGCCTTTCCGCCGACGCGCGACACGGATTTTCCCACGTCGACCGCGGGCAGGATGCCCAGTTCGAAGAGCGCCGGCGACAGGTAGATCTGCCCATCCGTGATCGAGATCAGGTTGGTCGGGATGAAGGCCGAGATGTTCTGGGCCTCCGTCTCGATGATGGGCAGGGCCGTGAGGGACCCACCACCGCGCTCCGTGCACAGATGCGTGGCCCGTTCGAGCAGCCGCGAATGGATGTAGAAGATATCGCCGGGGTATGCTTCACGGCCGGGCGGACGACGCAGCAGCAGGGACAGCTCGCGGTAGGCGCGCGCGTGCTGGGTCAGGTCATCGTAAACGATCAGGACATCGCGACCCTGCTCCATGAACCATTCCGCGATGCTGGTGGCGGCATACGGGGCGATGTAGGTGAGTCCCGGCGGGTCGTTGCCCTCGCTCACGACCACCACCGTGTAGGCCATGGCGCCGCCATCGCGGAGTATGGCCACGGCCTTGGCGACGGCGGATGCGCGCTGCCCGATGGCGCAGTAGACGCACACGACGTCCTGGCCACGCTGGTTCAGGATGGCGTCGATGGCGATGGCGGTCTTGCCGGTCTGCCGGTCACCGAGGATGAGTTCGCGCTGGCCGCGCCCGATGGGAATGAGCGCATCGATGACCGTCAGGCCGGTCTGGAGCGGCACCGTTACCGGAGCGCGGTCCATGATCGGCGCGGCGGGTCGTTCGATGGGCTGGCGCTGCTGCGTCCGCACCGGACCGAGCCCATCGAGCGGCAGGCCGAGCGGGTCGACGACCCGGCCCAGCAGCGCGTCGCCGACCGCCACGTCCAGGACCCTGCCGGTGCGCTCCGCCTCATCGCCGGCGCGGACTTGGCGGAACCCGCCCAGCAGCACGACGCCGATCTCATCCTCGTCCACGTTGAAGGCGATGCCGCTCACCCCGTTGGGCAGCAGCACCAGTTCCTCGGATCCGGCACCCGGCAGTCCGGAGATCGTGGCGATGCCGGTCGACACGGCGATCACCGAACCGATCTCGCGATGCTTCAGTTGCGGCTGCAACCGCTCCAGCGTTTCGCCGATGTTGGCGAACACATGGTCGAGGACGCTCGGCAGGCTCTCAGGATCCATGGGCGTGGGCCTCGTCCGCCACTGTCGCTGCGCTGGGATCTGCGGCGACGCCTGGCTTCGCAGGCGATCCAGGTGCGACCGGATCACCCGTCGGCGGCGGCGCGGCGTGAGATTCCGCAGTCGTTTCCGGCTTGGCCTCAGGTTTCGCTGCGCTTTTTTCCTCGGGCTTGGATGCAGGATTGGCCTCCGGCTTGACCTCGGAGCTGTCCGCGGACTTGGTCTCCGGTTTGTCCTCGGGCTTGGCTTCAGCCTTAGCCTCCGGCGTATCACCGGACTTGGTTTCTGGTTTGCCCTCCGGTTTGGGCTCCGGCTTGGAGGCGGCCGCCGGCTGCGCTTCGTGGTGCGCCGGTGGCGCGGTCTGCAGCTTCAGCAGGTTGTCGACGGAGCCTTGCAGCGAGGTCAGGTATTCCGCGATGTTCCACGACACCTTCTGCCCATTCACGACGAATTCGATGCCGCCGATGAGGTCGGGTGCGACCTGGAAGTCGATGCGGATGTCCGCCGACAGGGTTTCGTTGAGCGCCTGCTGCATCGCGGCGCGCTGGTCCGTGGTCAGCGCGAACGCGCTGCGCAGGGTCGCCGGTCCCGTCGAGGTCTTGAGCGCCTCAGCGAGCTGCTGCTTGCGGTTCCCGTCCATCTCGCGCACCCGCCGCATGAAGAGATCGGCGACGCTGTGCTCGAGATTGGCCGTGGACAGGTCTTTCAGCGCGCGCCGCGCCACGGCGAACACCTCCTGCTGGATGCGCTGGCCGATCGCCAGATTCAGGTTCTGCGCATCGACCCGGATCGACTCCTGGCGTGTGGCGGACAGCGCGTCCGCCGCCTTGCGCGCCTCGTCCAGCAGACGCAGCCTCTCGGCCTTCGCATCCGCCTCCATACCGCTCATGAGCGCAGCTCGCCGTTGGTCGAGATCCGCGTTCTTGTGGTGGAAGTCGTCCCGCTCCTTGTCGGCTTCCACCATCTTGGCATCGGCACCGGCAAGCTTCCCCGCGATCAACAGTTCGCGCGCGTCGATGGCCGCGAGGACGCGCTTGTACAGGAAGTGCTTCAGCAGCCACACCAGCACGATGAAGTTCAGCGCCTGCGCGCCGACCGTGAACCAGTCGATGAGCACGGGCTATTTCCCGGTAGCCTGGGCAATGACATGATTCCAGAACGGATTGGCGAAGATCAGGATCATCGACACCACGAAGCAGTAGATGGCCGTCGACTCGATCATCGCCAGGCCGACGAACAGGGTCCTGGTGATGGTCGCTGCGGCATCCGGTTGCTGGGCCAGGGCGGTGAGGGCGGTTGCGACCGATCGACCCTCGCCCAGCGCGGGGCACATGCAGCCGATGCCGGTGGTGAGGCCCGCGGTGACGATCGAAGCGACGGCGATCAGGGTCTGACTATCCATGGTGGAATCCTTGTGCGTTTCTTGGATGGATCAGGCAGCGTGCACTGGGCCGGGCTGCGGCTTGCGCGTGCCGATAGCGGCGGCGATGTAGACGGCGGCCAGAATGCTGAAGATGTAGGCCTGCACCATGCCGGTCAGCAGACCGAGCGCCGTCATGACGATTGGGAAAATGAAGGGCGTTATGGTCAGCAGGATGGCGATGATCATCGCGCCGCTCATCATGTTGCCGAACAACCGCACGGCCAAGGCCAAGGTCCGCGACACCTCGCTGATGATGTTGAACGGCAGCATGATGATCGTCGGCTCGGCGTACGAGCGCAGGTAGCCCCCCAGCCCCTGGTCCCTGATGCCGTAATAGGGGACCGCGATGCAGACGCACAGCGCGAGCGCCACGGTCGTCGACAGCGATCCGGTCGGCGGATCATATCCCGGGATGACGGTGCAGAGGCTGGCCAGGGCGACGAGCAGGAACAGCGTGCCCAGGAAGTCGATGTAGCGTTCGGGGTGGCGGAGACCGACGTCCTCTATCTGCTTGTTGATGGTGATGACCACCATCTCCAGCAGGTTCTGCCAGCGCGAACGCGCCAGATCCCTGGACACCCGACGCGTGATCACGAACGCACCTGCGACCAGCACCAGCATCAGGCCCCAGGTATAAATGATGGTGGCGTTCAGCGTGATGAACCCGTACTTCCAGAAGACCAGTTCGTCCGGACTAAGGTGCATGGGTGATCTCCGGCGACGTCGGTGACCGGTCCGCAGTCGGTGGCCGGGTCAGCATGGTGACGACCAGGCGGGCCACGAGGAATCCCAGCAGGCAGGCCGCCATGCGCTCCCAGCGACCGGCCGAAACCAGGATGAATCCGGTCACGACGATCCCCATCCGCACGAGCAGGCTGCCAAGAAACCACCACGCGGGGCAGGTGGACGCCAGGCCCTTGCGGACGGTCCACCACAGTCCGCCGAAAAAGACCAGGCCGAGCAGAATTCCGGCGAGGCCTGCCATGGGGATGATCACGGCATCAGTCATCGCCATCGTCCTTTTCGTCCTGCATCGCCTGGTCCTCCTTGGCGACCCAGTGCCAGGCATTCAGGCAGCCGATCGTGAGCCCCGCCATGAGCAGCGCCAAGGTCCAGGCATGCTTGCCCGGATGGTGCGCGTCCAGCCAGATGCCGAGCGCTGCGCCGAGCAACGTCGGGACCACCACCGACCACCCGATCAGCCCCATCATGCCCAATCCGAACCAGACCCCCTGGTGCTGGTTGCGCTGCGCCCGCAGCTTGCGGGCCGCCTTGGCCGCGACCTGCCCGATCAGGGCCGCCGTCTCGCGGTCGCGATCGCCGCCAGCATCAGACATGGTGCACCCGTGCGAAGCGGCTCAGGAACCCGGATGCGAGCTTTTCCGTCGCCAGGCGCGCGCGCTCCTCGCTGTCATCGAGCTCCAGGAATTCCTCCTCCATCACCGCGCGCAGCCGTCCCAGATCCGTGCCGCCGGTCGCGCGGCGCACCGACACCAGCACGTCCAGGCCGGTCTTCACCAGCATGCCCTGGTCGACAGCCACAAAGCATTCCCCCTCCGTCGCGGTTTCGTAGGTGAAGATGCCGGGCACCAGCGCCGCGATGCCGTCCAGGCGGTGCGGCAGGATCCCGAAAGAGCCCGCGCTGGTCTCCACCACCATGCGCGACACCCCGTCCAAATCTGCGAAGATCCGGTTCGGCAGCAAGATCTTCAGATGCATGAGCTCGGGATTCATGCGCTGCCCGCTCGCGTGGCGGCCTTGGGCTGCGCAGCTGAAGGCGGACTGGCCGCAGCGGCGTTCGCCATTGTTGGCCGCGGGGAATTTTCACCAGATGGGGCGGGCGCGGACGTGTCGTGGTCTTCCGGCCTGGGCTTGTCGGCAGGTTTTTTCGCCTCGTCGATGGCGCCGATCATGTAGAGGGCGCTTTCGGGATAGTCCTTGAATTCATCGCGCAGGATGCGCTCGCACCCGGACAGCGCATCCGCGAGACTGACCGATTTTCCGGCGCGGCCGGTGAACTGCTCGGTGGTGAAGAACGGCTGGGTCAGGAAGCGCTCAAGCCGGCGGGCGCGGGCGACCACCACCCGGTCTTCCGGGGACAGCTGCTCCAGACCGAGCATCGCGATGATGTCCTTGAGCTCCCCATATTGGGCCAGCGTGCGCCGGATCTCCTGCGCGAGCTGGTAGTGCCGTTCGCCGACGATCCCGGCCGTCGCCATCTTCGAGTTGGATTGCAGCGGATCGATCGCCGGAAAGAGCCCTTCACTGGCCCGTTTGCGGGACAGCACGATGGACGCCGAGAGGTGCGAAAACGTATGGACCGCCGCCGGATCGGTGAAGTCGTCAGCCGGGACGTAGACCGCCTGGATGGAGGTGATCGCGCCGCTGGAGGTGTTGGCGATGCGCTCCTCCAATCCGGAGAGCTCGGTGCCCATCGTCGGCTGGTAACCAAGGCGCGATGGCATCTGCCCCATCAGACCGGAAACCTCCGAACCGGCCTGGATGAAGCGGAAGATGTTGTCGATGAGCAGCAGGACATCGCGATGCTCATCATCGCGGAAGTACTCGGCCATGGTCAACGCCGCGTGGCCGACGCGGAAGCGACTTCCCGGTGGTTCGTTCATCTGGGCGAAGATCATGACCATCTGCTGCAGCACGCCGGCCTCCTGCATGTCGTGGTAGAGCTCCTGCCCCTCACGACAGCGTTCGCCGATGCCGCAGAAGATGCTGACGCCCTTCTCGTTGCCGACCATGTTGTGGATGATCTCGGTGAGCAGCACGGTCTTGCCGACGCCGGCGCCCCCGAACAGGCCGGCCTTCCCGCCCCGTTCGAGCGGCATCAGCACATCGATGACCTTGATGCCCGTGGAGAAGATCTGCGCTGTGGTCGAGCGCTGCGCCAGCGGCGGCGGATCGCGGTGGACCGGGCGCCACTGCACGCCCTCGGGTTGCGCCTGACGATCTATGGCCTTGCCGAACACGTCGAACATGCGCCCAAGGATCCCGGGACCGACCGGCGCCTGGAGTGGTCCTCCGGAATAGTCGACACGATCACCTCGCGCGAGGCCCTGGGTCGGCGTCAGCGCGATGCCGCGGATGCGATGCTCATCGAGGAGCACCAGCACTTCGATCGCCATCTCCTGGTTCGCCCCGGTCCGCAGCAGCGAGTAGATCGGCGGGGTCCGCCCGTCAAAGCTCACGTCGACGATGCTGCCGCGGATTGCGACGACGATCCCATGCCGTGAGGATCCTTCACCGGTCACCTGAGTAACCCGGTATCACATGGTGGGCTGATCATGACCGATACGTCCTGGTGAGCGTCATGCGGAAGTGGATGATCGGAGCAAAAAAAGCCAGCCAGCCCGATGCATGATCTTGCCGAGTTCACGTGAACAGGAGCCGCATCAAGCCTGCCGCAGCGAGCATCCGCCGCCCGTGATTGAAGGGCCGAAGACCTCCTCCACGCTTCTGCGATGGTAGAGACGGCGACTGGCAGTCAGTATGGGGTGTATACCCCTCTTCTAAAGGTCATGGCATGGCGGTACCCCCCTGACTGATGCGATGACCCGGCGTGCGATCCGCACGGCGATCACCAAGCGCACAGCGGTCAGTGCCAGGGAGGCCGCGGGCGTCGTCATGAGCAGCGTTCCGGGGTTGCGGAGCCGATCCCGAGGACGCTGGCCACCCCGCGCGCGATCATCAGCTCCTCGTCGGTGGCGATGACGTGCACCGTGGCCGGCGCGGCGTCTGCGGAGATCACCGGCGCGTGCGCGGCGTTGCGCTCCGCGTCGAGTTCGATGCCGAGGAAGTCGAGCCCCGTGCAGATGCGCGCGCGGATGGGCGCGGCGTGCTCGCCGATGCCGCCGGCGAAGACCAGGGTGTCGAGCCCGCCGAGCGCCGCGGCGTAGGCGCCGATGCACTTCTTCGCCTGGTAGCAGAACAGCGCGACCGCCTCAGCGGCGCGCGCGTCGCCGCCCTCCCGCGCGAGCAGCTCCTGCATGTCGGAGCTGGTCTCTGATACGCCGAGCAGGCCGGATTCGTGGTTGACCATGCGCTCGAAGCCCACCGCATCCATACCCTCGCTGCGCGCCAGGTATGGCATCAGCCCCGGATCGAGGTCGCCCGAGCGGGTGCCCATGACCAGGCCCGCCGCGGGGGTGAACGCCATGGTGGTGTCGACGCTGCGCCCGCCGTGCAGCGCCGCCATGCTCGCCCCACCGCCGAGGTGGGCGAGGATGACGCGGCCATCAGCGACCGCGTCGCCGGCGCGCCGGCGCAGCTCCTGGACGAGGTAGGCGTACGACAGCCCGTGGAAGCCATAGCGGCGC
>JACDGQ010000151.1 GCA_013821615.1 Planctomycetota bacterium | reverse complement strand
GCCCTGGGGCCACCGTCATGCGCGTAAACCGAGCCCGCAGAGCGGGCGGAAGAAGCTGTCCCCGGGCGTCAGCCCGGGGCCGCGGACGGAACCGCTTTCTGACACGGGAACATCCCCGGGCTCACGCCCGGGGGCACATTCTGTCGCCCGCTCCGCGGGCTTGGTTCTCGTGTCGAATGGGTCCCAGGGCTCACGCCCTGGGCTGGTTTCTTCCGCCCGCTGCGCGGGCTCATTCAATCTGGCAGGCGGATTTTCCCGATGTGCTGGATGGATTGAAGGAAGAGGCGGCAGCCCCCAGCCATCACCCCAGCCCCTCGAACAACACCGTCGACAAATACCGCTCCCCCGAATCCGGCAGCACGGTCACGATGGTCTTGCCGGCGAACTCCGGCAGCTTCGCCAGGCGCACGGCGACGGCTGCGGCGGCGCCGCAGGAGATGCCGCACAGAATGCCTTCCTCCTTCATCAGGCGCCGCGCCATCTCCACCGACTCGTCGACGCTGACGGTCTCGACGCGGTCGAGCAGCGACTGGTCGAGGATCTCGGGGATGAAGTTCGCGCCGATGCCCTGGATCTTGTGCCCGGCGGGCTTCAGTTCCTGGCCGGCGCGCTTCTGGGTCAGCAGCGGGCTGAGCGCGGGCTCGACGGCGACGCTGATGATGGCCTTCTTCTTCGTGTTCTTGAAGTAGCGCGAGACGCCGGTGATGGTGCCGCCGGTGCCGACGCCGGCGACGAACACGTCCATGCCGCCATTCGTATCTTCCCAGATCTCGGGGCCGGTGGTGGCCTCGTGGATGGCGGGGTTGGCGGGGTTCTTGAACTGCTGGGGCATGTACCAGCGCGCGCTATCCGAGGCGGCGATCTCCTCGGCCTTCTTGACCGCGCCGTTCATGCCCTCGGCGCCCGGCGTCAGCACCAGGGTCGCGCCGAAGCCGGCGAGCACGCGGCGGCGCTCGATCGACATGGTCTCGGGCATGGTCAGGGTGATCTTGTAGCCCCGCGCGGCCGCGACGAAGGCCAGGGCGATGCCGGTGTTGCCGCTGGTCGGCTCGACGATCTCCATGCCGGCCTTGAGCTTGCCGGTCTTCTCGGCGTCCCACACCATGGCCGCGCCGATGCGGCACTTCACCGAGTAGGCGGGATTGCGCCCCTCGATCTTGGCCAGCACAGTGGCGCCGCAGCCGGCGGTGACGCGGTTGAGGCGCACCAACGGGGTGCGGCCGATGGACAGGGCATTGTCGGAAAAGACCGGCATGGGGACCTCGCTGGTGGCGGTTTGCGGCCCACCATGGCGGCGGGCGCCGGGAATCCAGCGCGAGGGCGGAGGTGCGTGCGCCTGCCGGTCAGATGCCGAAGCGACAGCCGACGCCGTGATCGGAGCATCTGGAGGACTGCCGCGCCGTCACTCCCACTCGATCGTCCCCGGCGGCTTCGAGGTGATGTCGTAGACCACGCGGTTGATGCCGCGCACCTCGTTGATGATGCGGTTGCTCATGCGCCCGAGCAGGTCGTAGGGCAGGTGCGCCCAGTCGGCGGTCATGCCGTCGCTGGAGGTCACGGCGCGGATCGCGCAGGCGTTCTCGTAGGTGCGCTCGTCGCCCATCACGCCGACCGACTTGACCGGCAGCAGCACCGCGAAGGCCTGCCAGATGGCGCGATCGAGGCCGGCCTTGTGGATCTCGGCGCGCACGATGGCGTCGGCCTCCTGCAGCACGCGGATCTTGTCGGCGGTGATGTCGCCGAGGATGCGCACGCCCAGGCCCGGTCCGGGGAAGGGCTGGCGCCAGACGATGTCGTCGGACAGGCCGAGGGCGGTGCCGATGGCGCGCACCTCGTCCTTGAACAGGTAGCGGAAGGGCTCGACCAGGCCCAGGCCGAGGTCAGCGGGCAGGCCGCCGACGTTGTGGTGGCTCTTGATCACCGAGGCCGGGCCGCCGTGCACCGACACCGACTCGATGACGTCGGGGTAGAGCGTGCCCTGCGCCAGGAAGCGCACGTGGCCGCCGCTGTCGCGCTTGATGCGCGCGGCCTCATCCTTGAACACCGCGACGAACTCGTAGCCGATGACCTTGCGCTTGTGCTCGGGCTCACTGATGCCGGCGAGCTTGCCCAGGAAGCGGTCGGTGGCGTCGACGTAGTCGAGGTCGATGCCGATGTGCTCGGCGAAGAGCTTGCGCACGCTGTCGGCCTCGTCCTTCCGCAGCAGGCCGTTGTTGACGAAGATGCAGGTCAGCTGCTTGCCGATGGCCTTGTGCAGCAGCACCGCCGCGACGCTGGAGTCGACGCCGCCGGAGAGGCCGAGGATGACGCGGTCGTTGCCGACCTGGGCGCGGATGCGCGCGACCTCCTCGTCGATGAACGAGCCCATCTGCCAGTCGCCGCGGCAGGCGCAGATCTCGTAGAGGAAGTTGCGGATGATGCCCTTGCCGTGGTCGGTGTGCGCGACCTCGGGGTGGAACTGCACGCCGAAGAAGCGCAGGCGCTCGACGTGCACTGCGGCCAGCGGGCAGTTGTCGGACTCGCCGATCACGGTCGCGCCGGGGATGCCCTCGATGCGGTCGCCGTGCGACATCCATACCGTCTGCAGCGTCGGCAGGCCCTTGAACAGCGGGCTGTGGCCGTGCACGCGCAGGGCGGTGCGGCCGAACTCGCGGTGGTCGGCGCGGATGACCTTGCCGCCGCTGACGTGGGCGGTCGTCTGCATGCCGTAGCAGATGCCGAGCACCGGCACGCTCAGCTGGTAGATGCCGGGATCCGCCTGCGGCGCACCGGCGACGTAGACCGAAGCCGGCCCGCCGGAGAGGATCACGCCCTTGAGACCAGCGCGCTCGAGCTTCGCGAGCGGCAGGTGGCACGAGACGATCTCGCAGTAGACGTTGGCTTCGCGCACGCGGCGCGCGATGAGCTGGGTCACCTGCGAACCGAAGTCGATGATGATGATCTTATCGTGCATGGGAGTCACAGTCCGGAAGTCCGGAAGTCCGGAAGTCTGGAAGTCGGGTTGGAATCATAGGATTCCTCCGCTTCCCGGACTTTGGAGCCACGGAGGTATTTGGTGAGCTTGGAAATCAATGTGATCATGAGGTCGATGCGCCCGCGAATCTCGATCAGGTCTGGCGCCAGTTCAGGCGCTAGGTCTTCTATGACATACAACATCGACTCGACCTCGGCCGCAGAGCCGCGCGCGATGTCGAGGAAATGACAGAATTGGGGGTCGCTGCCGCGCGCAAACCCTTCGGCGATGTTGTTCATCGCGGAAAGCGCGGCACGGCTGAGCTGATTCTGCAGCGCAAACCGCTTCGCAAGCGGCGGATGATCGAGCAGCGCGTGGACCGCGACAACCGTCGCGCGAGCCTCTGTCCATGCCTGGATCTCTGAGAAATGGGTGAAGCTCGCCACGTGGTCATCCCGGTGGTTGTCGACTCCCGGACTTCCGGACTTCCGGACTTCCGGACTTCCGGACGCTTATTCTGGCCGGTAGTTCGGCGCTTCCTTGGTGATGGTCACGTCGTGCGGGTGCGATTCCTTCAGCCCGGCGGCCGTCATGCGCCGGAACTTCGCGACCTTCTGCAGGGTCGGGATGTCCTTCGCGCCGCAGTAGCCGAGCGCCGCCTTGAGGCCGCCGACCAGCTGGTAGACCACGGTCGCGAGCGGGCCCTTGCTCGGCACCATGCCCTCGATGCCCTCGGCGACGAGCTTGTCCGCGGCGCCCTTGCCGTCCTGGAAGTAGCGGTCGGCGGAGCCGTGGCGCTGCACCATCGCGCCGATCGAGCCCATGCCGCGGTAGGCTTTGAACTGGCGGCCCTGGTAGATGATCTGCTCGCCCGGCGACTCGTCGCAGCCGGCGAGCATCGAGCCGAGCATGACGCAGGCGGCGCCGGCGGCGAGCGCCTTGGCGACATCGCCGGAATACTTGATGCCGCCGTCGGCGATCACCGGGATGCCGGCCTTGGTGGCGACCTTGCAGGCCTCCATCACCGCGGTGATCTGCGGCACGCCGACGCCGGCGACCACGCGTGTGGTGCAGATCGAGCCGGGGCCGATGCCGACCTTGATGGCGTCGGCGCCGGCCTTGATCAGGTCGCGCGCGGCCTCGCTGGTGGCGATGTTGCCGGCGATGATGTCGATGTCGTGCTTCTTCTTGAGCCGCTTGACGGTCTCGATGATGTTGCGCGAGTGGCCGTGCGCGCTGTCGACGGTGATGACGTCGACGCCGGCCTTGATCAGCGCCTCGGCGCGCTCGTCGTCGCCGGCGCCGATCGCCGCGCCGACGCGCAGGCGGCCGCGCGCGTCCTTGCAGGCGCTGGGGAACTGCTCCTGGCGTTCGAGGTCCTTGATGGTGATCAGACCGACCAGGTCGCCCTTGCCGTCGGTCAGGATGAGCTTCTCGACCTTGGCCTGGTAGAGCAGGTTCTTGGCGTCGGCGAGCGAGATCGTCGGGCGCGCGGCGACCAGCTGCTTCGACATGATCTCGCGGATCGGCGTCGCGGGGTTGCGCTGGTACTTGAGGTCGCGGCGGGTGACGATGCCGACCACCTTGACGCCGTTCACGATCGGGATGCCCGAGATGTGGTGCTTCTCCATCACCGCCTGCGCGTCGCCGACGGTGGCGGTGACCGGCAGGGTCTTGGGATCGGTGATGACGCCGTTCTCGGAGCGCTTGACCTTCTCGACCTCGATGGCCTGGGCCTCGATGGGCAGGTTCTTGTGGATGATGCCCAGACCGCCCATCTGCGCGAGGGCGATGGCCAGGCGCGCCTCGGTGACGGTGTCCATCGCCGAGGACAGGATCGGCACGTGCAGGCGGATGCGCCTGGTCAGCCAGGTGCCGACGTCGGTGTCCTTCGGGACCACGTCGCTGCGGTTCGGCACCAGCAGCAGGTCGTCGAAGGTGAGGCCGTCGTCGGGAAGGATCGTGGCCATGCCGGTCTCCGGGTTGCCGGAATCCAGGCCGCATGGCCGTGCTTTCCGGCGGGAAGGGGGCGGATCCTAGTGGCGGGGCGACCAAGGCAACCAGCGGGTGTGCCGCTGTGGAGCCGGGGCGGCGGGGAAAAGAATGGCTGGCGGCTGACGGCTGGCAGCTGACGGCTTGTCGTCGATGAGTCGCCGTGTTCCTTCACGGGTGTTCGTTTGACCCTGGTCGGATTCCTCCTATCGGGCGGTGGCGGCTGGCTGTCAGCCGTCAGCCATCAGCCATCAGCCATCAGCCATCAGCCATCACCCATTCCCCCGCTGCGCAGGCTTTGCCATGGCAACGAGCCCTGACCAGGGGTAGAAGCCCGCCCATGCGGGTCGAACTGCGCAACCGTCTGCTGTTCGGGACGATCATCGCGGCCGCGGTGGTGGGGGGGCTGATCAGCGACCTGGCGCGCGGCAGCCATGTGGCGGTGCTGGTCCTGGGCGTGCTTGGGGTGGCCCTGGGCAGCCTCGAGTACGCCCGCCTGGCGCGCACCCTGGCGGCGCAGATCCCGGTCCTGCCCATGGTCGTCACCAGCGTGGCGCTGGTGCTGGAAGCCGCCCTGCACGACCCCGCCATCAGCAGCTCGCTGCCGGGTGCGGCCGGGCGCCTGGCCGGCTTCCCGGTCGAGCTCGTGACCATCGGGCTGGGCCTGGCCTGGGTGGTGCTCGAGCAGATGTTCCGCCACGGAACCGAGCGCTTCTTCGCCAACGTCGGTGCGGCCATGCTCGGCCTCGTCTACCTGGGCGTCTCCTTCAGCCTGCTCATGGACCTGGCGCTGCTCGGCGCGCCCGGCAATCCGGGACGCGGCACGCAGCTGACGCTGGCGTTCCTCGCCACGGTCAAGCTCGGCGATGTCTGCGCCTACTTCGGCGGACGCGCCTTCGGTCGCCACAAGCTCGCCCCGCGCATCAGTCCGGGCAAGACCTGGGAGGGCTTCGCGGCGAGCTTCGTCGGCGCCATCGGCGGAGCCTACATGGTCTGCGCCATCAGCGCTGCGACCGGCGCGCAGCAGCCCTTCGCCGGCTGGTGGCAGCCGGCGGTGTGGGGCCTGGTGCTCGGACCGCTGGGCGTGGCGGGCGACCTCGCCGAGAGCTGCATGAAGCGCGACGCCGCGGTCAAGGACAGCGGCGCGGCGGTGCCGGGCTTCGGCGGCATCCTCGACATCCTCGATGCGCTGATCCTGGCGGCGCCGGTGGCCTATCTGCTCGGGGTCGTGCTGCCCTGAGCGGATACCCCTGCCGGACGATTTTAACCGCCAAGACGCCAAGGCGCCAAGGAGGGCCGCGATGAACGGAAGCTTCCCCGCCGCCGGAAACCACGTGTTCCTTGGTGACAACCTCGACCTGCTCGCGCGCGTCCCCGACGGCAGCGTCAACCTGGTCTACATCGATCCGCCCTTCAACACCGGGCACGCGCAGGAACGCGTCAACACCCACGCCGTGCGCGACGACACCAGCGCGCGCGTCGGGTTCCGCGGCAAGGCCTACCGCTCGCTGCGCGTCGGTCAGAAGGCCTACGACGACGCCTTCGACGACTACCTCGGCTTCCTCGAGCCGCGCCTGCTCGAGGCGCGGCGCGTGCTGGCCGCCGACGGCGCGTTCTTCCTGCACCTCGACTACCGCGAGGTGCACTACGGCAAGGTGCTGGTCGACGGCATCTTCGGCCGCGGCTCATTCATCAACGAGATCATCTGGGCCTACGACTACGGTGCGCGCTCGCGTTCGCGCTGGCCGACCAAGCACAGCACCATCCTGTTCTACGCCCGCGATCCGCGCGCCTACACCTTCGATCTCGACGCCAGCGACCGCATCGCCTACATGGCCCCGGAGATGGTCGGCGAGGACAAGGCCGCGCGCGGCAAGACCCCCACCGATGTGTGGTGGCACACCATCGTCTCGCCGACCGGGCGCGAGAAGACCGGCTACCCCAGCCAGAAGCCGCTCGGCATCATGCGCCGGCTGCTCGCCGTGCACAGCCGCCCCGGCGACACCGTGCTCGACTTCTTCGCGGGCAGCGGCAGCACCGGCGTCGCCGCCGCGGAGCTCGGCCGGCGCTTCATCCTGTGCGACAGCAATCCCGAGGCGATCGCGGTGATGAAGACGCGCTTGGACGCGGCGACCACGCACTTCCACGACTGCGACCACGTCCAGCCCGCGCCGAAGCCGGCGCGCGGCGCACAGCGCGCAGTGGCACCCGGAGCGGGCGCGGATGGCGGGATCGTCGCGTAGGTCGCGCGGATCGCTGCACCTCGCGGCTCGTGCCGCCTATCCCAACGCCATCTCCAACGCCTCACCCAGCTTGGTCGTCACCAAGCGCCCCCGACCGCTTCCCGGCCCGGGCCCGAGC
>JACDGQ010000150.1 GCA_013821615.1 Planctomycetota bacterium | reverse complement strand
TCCTTGTCCTTGTCCTTGTCCTTGTCCTTGTCCTTGTCCTTGTCCTTGTCCTTGTCCTTGTCCTTGTCCTTCTCCGCCTCGGCTGCGGCCGCCTTGGCGGCTCCCGTATACCCGTCGATCACGCCGTTGAGGAACTCGCTGGTGTCCGACTTCTTCGGCTTCGGATGGTACTTCATGGCCAGTAGCAGGCGTTCGACGATGTAGCCGTTCTCCGCGTTGCTCCTGATGTCGGCCATGATCCGCTCGTAGGCCTCCGGATCGAGGTCCTCGCCCTTCTTCATCACCTTCATCAGCAGGGTCGACATCACCCCGTCGATGACATGCGCGGATTTCTCCGTCAGCTTCGACTGCTTCGCGACCGATTCCTGGTACGCCCCCAGCAGCCTGAAGGTCCCGACCGCGATCAGCAGCGCCGCGACGCTGACGATCAGGCAGGCGACGCTGATGATGGTCTTGTGCATGGTGGTTCCTTTGCCGTGGCCTGTCGGAATCGGGCGATCGTGCCCGCCTCGCGCTAACTGCTCCTGCGCATACCAGGCGATCATGATCGCGCCGGCAGAGCCAGGAACTTCCTGGTGGGGGAGCATGCACGTGCCGGCGGCAATGCCAACCCGGACCTCGATGGCCGACCGCCGGGAGAGGCGAGCCCCAGCTCGCCTGGGGCACCACGACGGCGTGAGGACCCTGGTCTGGAACGGCATGATCCCGCGTCGCCGGTGCGCGGAGCCGACGGCAAGGCGAGCTGGGGCCCGCCTCTCCCGGCAGCGTGTCCTTGTGCCCCGCGCCGCGCCGCTACTTCCCGCTCTCCGGCACCCCCACCTTCCCCGTCGGCACCGCCGGCCCCGTCCCCGGCACGAACAGGCGCAGCGCCTGCCCATACGCCAGCCGGCTGGCCACGCGTGAGTTGACCACCATCTGCAGGCGTTCCCGCTGGTCGACCTCCTGCAGGGCGATGAGCGCCGCCGCGAACGCCTTGCTGCCGTCGCCCGGCACGACCGCCGTCACCGCCCCCGGCGCCAGCTGCTTCGCGCGTGCCGCGCTGCACCACGGCACCGTGAACGACACCGCGCCGGTCAGCACGTCGACATCCGTGACATAGCACGGCAGGCCCAGGTGATCCTCGTCCTGGTGGTGCTTGGCGTCCTGCAGCGCGGCGATCTCCTTGTCGCCGTTGCGGTCGGCGATCTCAACCGTGACCTTGACCCCGTCCTTCAGCACCTGCTGCTGGATGACCTCGTCACCGACCGCCAGGCTCTCGATGCCCGTCGCCGTGGCGCCCTTCCACACCTTCACCGCCGGATCGTAGTGGTAGCGCTTGAAGAGATCCTTGCCCTTGGTGCCGTCGGGATTCTTGGTCTCGTGCGCCGTGGTGTACGAATGCCCCTCGGCCTCGATGGCGACGACCTTGTCGAAGTACCCATGGCGCGCCGTCATGTGCAACTCGTCCTGCACCGCGCGTGGCCACGTCCACTTCCGCTCGTCGTCGACGTACATGAACAGCATCACGCGCTGCCCCGCGAAGAAGTCGCCGAGCTCGCCCCACGAGTCGCGGACGTGCAGCTCGGTGTCCATGCGGATCGGCACCGTCACCACGCTGCCATCCTTCTCCAGCGCCAGCGTCAGGGTGTGCGCCACCGCATCGGTGGACACCACGCAGCCGAAGGCGCGCGCCATCTCATTGAAGACGTCGCCCTGGAACTTGGCCACGGGGAGGGGGTTCTCGGCTGAGCTGGCTTGGAAGGCGGTGGCGAGGAGCGTGGCGACCACGGCGATGGACAAAGCGCTGGGCATGGGGACCTCGACTGAGGTACCGCGGGAGGGGGGGAGGCGTTGCCGGCACGAGCTGGAAATCCGGTGTGGACAGTTGTGCCTGCTCAGAGCGCCAACGGCGCGGCCTCATTTTTCAGTCCAGGGCAACGCCCTGGGTCGAGGGCGATTATCCGTAAACGAGCCTTGGAGGGGCGGCCTCAATCTCCGCGGACATGCGACCGATTGAGGCCGCCCTAACAGGGCCCCGCCTCATTTATCCCGCAATTCCCAAGGCGTTGCCCTGGGCTGAAGATTGACGTCGCGCCGATGGCGCTCAAGGCAGGCGCCTTGCTGGCACTGCGGGCAAATCCGTCCGCGGATCAACGAAATGCACTCCATCACCGCCCGCCAAGAGCCTGCGGAGCAGGCGGCACACCATAGCCCAGGGCGTGAGCCCTGGGACTCCGCGTCATACCCAACCCATCCCGGTCGGTTCGCGGTTCATGCCGACCAGCGATGGCAGGGAACAGTCGAATCTATCGCTCGGCATGAACCGCGAACCGATCGGGATTCATGCCCTGGCACCGGCAACGCCAGTGCCATCCCCCCATCACGGGATCGCGCGCAACGTATAATACCCCTCCAACATCTTCCACACCGGCGCATCGCCAAACAGCCCTTTCGTATCCGCGATCCGCAGATGATAGATCCGATTGACCCACTTCTCCCCCATCCCAAACCCATTCAGCTCCACCGCCACTGCCATGCGATCGGCACTCACCGTCACCCCCGCCAGCGCATCGTCCCGCTGATCATGCTCCGGCGACCCGTAATTGCCCGTATCCGCGTAGAAATACGAACTTACCTTCAGCGCGCTCGCGAGATCCTCATCCTTCACCGAACCAGCAAGCGGCCGCGTGAAATGAATCACGAACCCGTTCTTAGCCACCGCGATCCGCAAGATGTCAACCCCGATCGTCTTCCCGTCATAGCTGATCCGTTGCAGGCGATCCTGCACGCCGCCGTTCGCCGCCCACCCACGCCCGGTCTGCCCGACCAGCAGGCTGCCATCCGGCAGGAAGCACGGCCGCATCGCCCCTGAGGCCAGCCCGCGCCCAAACGGCATCACGCAGCCCTGGTCGGTGCCATTGGTCTGCTCGGTCACCACCCGCAGCATGGTCGAGAGCGTCTGGTCGCCGATGAACATCTGCTTCTGATAGACCCCGAATTTCCCACCGGTCATGTCCCATGCCGGATTACCCGGAGAATTCGCGAGCTTTCCATGCGGCAGCCAGACCGCGCCCAGTCGGCGCTTGTCCTTCCACAGGTCGAAGTTCACCTCCTTGGAGTCGGGCTTCAGCTTTCCTGGCAGGTCCACCAGGCTCGAGATGTGGCCATAGAATTTGCCCTGCTCGAGCGGCACGACCTTGGACGAGCCGACGTACTCGCCCTGGTTCTCGGCATACCACAGCCGCCCATCCGGATCGAACCCGATGCCCGCCGGACTGCGCAGTCCATAGGCGTACGGTTCGGTCTTGCCGTCCGGGGTCACGCGCATGGCCCAGCCACGGTAACCGCCCATCGTGCCCATGAACGGCCCACCCGCGCGCCACGAGGCGCGGGCGTTGCCGGTGTGCGACAGGTTGAGGGCGTAGTAGTAGTTCCCCTGCGCGTCGCGCGCCGGCCCATGATTGAACTCGTGATAGTTCCCGTGGAACCCGAAGGCGTCGCTCACCGTCTCGAAGCGGTCCGCGCGCCCATCGCCATTGGTGTCGACCAGGCGGGTCAGCTCGGGTTTCTGGGTCACCACGATGCGGTCGCCCTTGTCGTCCTCGATCACCACGCCCAGGCATTCGTACAGCCCTTCGGCGAACAGCGTCCACTTGTTGTCGCGGATGCGCCACACGCCCGCGGTGCGCGTGCCCACCACGATGGTGCCATCCTTGGCCACCGCGATGCCGGTGGGCTCGAACAGCTGTTTCCGGCCGAACAGGTCCTTCGGCGCCTCCCAGTCCTCGATCACGTACCCGGCAGGCAGCTCCAGCTTCTTCTTCTCGTCCTTTGCGGGCGTCCTGACCACAGGCTGCGCGGCCCAGTTCTCATCCCGGTCCAGGACCGGGCGCGCCACCAGTCCGCCCGCGAGTCGCGCGCTCAGAGTGTGGACCGTGCCTTTCGCCGGGCTCAGGGTCCATACGCCGTTGGCATAGGTGCCACCCGCGACTGTGACCGCTGAGAGACCGTTCTCGGACAAGGCGAATTTCTGCGCCTCCTTCACGGTCCCCGAAATCGCAAACTCGATCCGCCCGTCGCTGGAGAGCGTCACCTTCTCCATCAGGTCATTCGCGCCGACCCGCACATGGAAGGTCGGGTCGCCGGAGACCGGATCGAGCGTGTGGCCCAGGAACGCCGCATCCACCGAGGCGAGCAGCGCCGGGAAATCGCGGTCGTCCCATAGCCACTTCTCGACCGCTTTCTCGTCGTTGATGTCCGACTCCATGAATTCGAAATCCACCGGCACGCCCGCCGGCGTCAGCGGCTGCAGGATGGCGCCGCCCTCGATGAAAGCCTGCGCTCCTTGACCTCGCGCCGAACCCGGCGTGCCGCGGCCTTCGCGCTCCTTGCTCAGGTTCAGGAAGCCGCCACCCCAGATGCTGCGCACCGCCAGGAAGCGGGCGTCGAAGGTGTAGTTCATGCCGTTCGGCAACCCCACGTGCAGCGCCCGCCCGCTCGACCCATTGAGCGGAGCGCGGAAGACGCGCGTGCGCTTGGTCACCGGCTCCTCATTCGCGATGTCGATGATGTTCTTGGGCACGGCCTTCTGCTCGACCTGCACGGTCACCACCGCCGGGCCGGCCTGTCCGACGTCGTTCAGCGTGCGCAGGTAGTGCCAGATGTGCTCCACCGCCTGATCTGGCAGCACCTCTTTGGTGAACAACGGCATCGCCGCAACGAAGGCCGTGCCGGTGGTCGGGCCGTTCTCGGCGATCGCCAGCGCGTCCCACGACTTGCGGACCGAATCGAGGTAGTAGGCCTTGTCGGCCTTCAGCTTCCGCTTCTCGCCGGACTTCGGGTCGAGGACTTCGCGGTCGCGAGGGTCGCTCAGGAAGAGGCCGTGCAGGTTCGGGCCTATACGGGCGGCGGTGTCGGCCTTGTCGACGGCGTGGCAGACGACGCAGCCGTAGAGGGCGAAGGCGGTCCTGCCTTCGGCCACGGCGTCGACATCCTGGGACCAGCCGGAAAGGACCAGGGCTGACAGCAGGCAAATGGATTGGTAGGTCTTCATTGGTTCAACCTTGGGAGGGCATGGCTGGGCGACAAGAATTAAAGGTACGGCCAGCGGGCTCATCTGCTGAGGCGAGATGCACGCCCTCGTTCCTCGACAAATCCAAGAGCGCACAGGATCGCATGCCGCTCTGGCGCGATGACGAGTCAACGGATCAACGGAAACCACCCTATCATCGTCGAAGACGAGCCTGCGGAGCAGGCGGCAGAAACTAGCCCAGGGCGTGAGCCCTGGGAATTGCGTCGAATGCCAAACCATCCCGCACGGTTCGCGGTTCATGCCGGCCAGTCATTTTGGTGCACCGAAGACCAGTCGCTACCCGCTACACCGCCGGCGCCATCCCCACGAAGCGCATCGACCACCTGCGCAGCCCGCACACCATCAAAACTATTTCGCGGTCGTTGCATTCCAACAACGAGTCAGCGGAAACAACCGCGTCATCGGCGCACATGAGCCTGCGGAGCAGGCGACAGAAATTAGCCCAGGGCGTGAGCCCTGGGAATTGCGTCGATTACCAAACCATCCCGCACGGTTCGCGGTCCATGCCGGCCAGGCGCTTTGGGAAAACCCCATCGCCGTCGTCCGGCATGGAATGCGAATCGTTCGGGATTTCTGTCTACGAATGACGAGCAGCCGGAGCAGGCACTAAGCCGTGGCCGTAATCCCTGACGGTCCGCGGCCCCTGCCGGGCAAGGCCCCAAGCCGAATTCGTCCATTTTTGGCCGGCAGCAGCCGCGAACCGAGAGGGATGGGCTTGAGTGTGCGATGGTCCCAGGGCTCACGCCCTGGGCTAGTTTCTGTCGCCTGCTCCGCAGGCTTTCGAATGACGGCCTTTCGTTCAGCGTCAACGACGGTTGGGGTCCACGGAGGGGTATTTAGGCATCGAGGCTTCGAGGAACCCAGGCATTTATGCATCCTGGCATCAATGCATTGGGCCATCGAGGCATCCAGGCCCCCGGGCATCGGGGCATCGAGGCATCCAGGTGCCCAGGCATCCAGCGCATCCCAACCACGCCTATCCAGACTCAAAAGTACTGCATTCCATCCACCGCCCCGCCCCCATCCTGGTGCATTGCACGATGGCCCAACCGGCGCGTCGCATCTGGTTGTGTGAAGATAGCTCCCGATCTGTTAGGGCGACCTGACCAGAGGCTTCCGGACGCAGGAGCGCCGACCCGCCGGCCGCGATAGAGTCTGTTCGGGGCTTCCCCACCAAACGGGTGCCTTTGGCACATCCCTGGCTCATCCGTGGCATGGAACGCGCAGGAACCATGAAGGTATACGCCCTGCCGTCCGCAGATACGGGCGAGGAGGTCAGCGGGCTTGCATCACGGCGCGGACGCGGTGTGCCCATGAAGCCCAAGTCTGCCGCTCCGCGCGGCTTGGTGCACGTCACCGATCAGAGCACCGGGATCACGCGGCACCGCCGCGGCGCGGGTTTCGCCTACCGCCGGCCGGATGGCACCGCCCTGCGCGACGCAGCCGAACTTGCCCGCATCCGCCACCTCGCCATCCCCCCGGCCTACACGCGCGTATGGATCTGTCCCGACCCCGACGGCCACATCCAGGCCACCGGCCGGGATGCCCGCGGCCGCAAGCAGTACCGCTACCACGCCCTCTGGCGAACGCATCGCGACGCGGGCAAGTTCAGCCGCATGGAGGATTTCGGCCAGGCCCTGCCGCGCATCCGCGCCCAGGTGGTGCGCGACCTGCTCACGCCCATCGCCCATCACCACGTCCCGCGCCAACCGGTGTTGGCGGCGCTGGTGCGGCTGCTCGACACTACCTTGGTGCGCGTCGGCAATGAGGAGTACGCGCGCACCAACGGTTCGTACGGGCTGACCACGCTGCGCAATCGGCACGCGCGCGTCAGCGGTAGCCGGCTGCAGTTGCGCTTCCGCGGCAAGAGCGGGGTCGCGCACCAGGTCGACATCGATGATCCGCGCGTGGCGCGCGTGGTGCGCGAATGTCAGGGGCTGCCGGGGCAGGAGCTGTTCCAGTTCGAGGATGCCGCCGGCGCGCTGCACGTCCTGGACTCGGCGGACGTGAACGAGTACCTGCGCGAGGCCAGCGGGGCGGATTTCACGGCCAAGGATTTTCGGACCTGGCATGCGAGTGCGCATGCGCTCGCGTTGTTCAGCGCAGGGGGTGCGGATGATGGCGCCAGCATGACGCGCGTGCAGGTGAATGGGGTTTTGGCGGAGGTGGCGGGGCGGTTGCGGAATACCGTGGCGGTGTGCAGGAAGTCGTATGTGCACCCGGGGTTGCTCGACTTGGCGGC
>JACDGQ010000149.1 GCA_013821615.1 Planctomycetota bacterium | reverse complement strand
CCCACAATCAAACCGCTCACGGTTTAATCCGGAGGGAAAGGGAAGAAGAGCTACCCTGCCAGCTTCCGCGCTAGATCCACCAGGCTGACCTTCTCGCTACCTGCCGCCGCCAGCGCCTCGGCCGACAGCACCGTGCGCTCGCGCCGCCGCGTACGCAGGTGCTCCAGGGTCTTGAGCCGGGCGATGGCGCGCGCCCAGGCCAGGAAATCGCTGCCGATGACGAAACTGTCGGCGCGCGTGCTGACCACCAGGAAGACCTCCTGGAGGATGTCGTCCGCCAGCACCAGATCGCCGCAGATGCTGGCGACGAAGCCGCCCAGCAGTCCGGCATGGCGGACGAAGAGCTGCTGGACCTGTTCGGTGTGGGTGGGCGCCATGGTGCTGTCCAGCATATGTCGCGCGGCATCGCGACCTTAACCAGGAGTTTACCCGCAGCCCACCCCGCCCTCAATCAGTGGACCTGGTACCACCGCGGGAACACGGCGCAAACCGTATGTGCATCAGGGTATGTGGACAATACGTGGGCGTTCCACCTGCTCATTGTCCACACCTGCGTCGCTGCGCTGAGGCACGACCCTGAGCCGCCCCCTTCATCGCGAGATGGCGGTTGGTCATGTCAGATCTTCACTCCCGTCGCCACGAATGGCGCTCCTACCCTCGAGGAGCCCACCCCCATGCGATCCCACCCATTCCGGTCCCTGTGCGCCGCCGTCGGCCTGGGCGTCACCGTCTTCGCCGTCTCTTCCTGCACCACCACCTCGCCCCAGATCACGCACGTGCTGCTGATCAGCATCGACGGCATGCGCGAGTTCGACTACGACTGGCTGGTCAAGAACCACCCCGAATCGACCCTCGCCGCCCTCGCCACCCGCGGCGTGGTCTATGAGCAGGCCTTCACCTCGTTCCCCTCCGATTCCTATCCGGGCCTCCTCGCCCAGGTCACCGGCGGGTCGCCCAAGAGCACCGGCGTCTCCTACGACCACTCCTTCGACAGCACCCTGTTCAGCGCGCCGGCGTCCGGCCTGCTGACCCACGAGATGCTCTTCGATGAGTCCCTGACCGACGCCAGCGGCTTGGCCATCGACCCGACCCTGCTACCGACCAGCGCGGCCGGCGGCGCCGGGACCAGGATCTATCCGCACGACTTCCTCAAGGTGAACACCGTCTTCGAGGTCCTGCACGCCACCGGCGCAGTCACCGCCTGGAGCGACAAGCATCCGGCCTATGATCTGGTCAATGGCCCCTCGGGCACCGGCGTCACCGACCTCTACTGCCCCGAGATCCGCAAGAACAACGCCGGTACCACCATCGATGCGACCGCCACCGTGCCGCTGTGCATGACCTATGACGACGGCAAGGTCGGCGCGATCATCAACCAGATCGACGGCAAGAAATCCGTCGGCGGAGCCAGCCAGGCCGTGCCGGCGCTGTTCGGCATGAACTTCCAGGCGGTCAGCGTGGCACAGAAGATCACCTCGGCCACCCCGACCGCGGGCAAGCTCGGCGGCTACCTGACTTCGACCCCCGGCGTCCCCGGCGGCGTGCTGACGCCCAACGTCGACACCCTCGCGGCGCTGCTGCACACCGACGCTTCGATCGGTCGCATGATCGCCGAACTGAAGGCCAAGGGCCTCTATACGTCGACCCTGGTCATCATCAGCGCCAAGCACGGCCAGGGCGGCCTCGATCCCGCCACGGTCGTGAAGATCGCCGAAAGCAACATCCTCGATCCCATCGCCTCGGTCGATCCCCAGGCGGTGTGCTCGGATGACGATGGCGGCATCATCTGGATGAACGACAAGTCCAAGACCGCGGCCGCGCTGGCGGCGCTGCAGGCCAACGCCACGCTGATGGCCACGGTCCAGAGCATCCTGACCGGCAACGACATCGCCGCGCGCTTCGGCCACCTCTATCCCAACCGCATCCCCGACATCGTCATCATCGCCAAGCCGGGCGTGCTGTACTCGACCAGCGTGAAGAAGAACTCCGACCACGGCGGCGCCAGCGATGATGACACCCACATCATGTGCCTGGTCACCAATCCGCTGCTCATCCCGAATGTCGTCCGCCACCATGTGGACACCACCCAGATCGCCCCGACGATCCTGGAGCAGCTCGGCCACAATCCGCGCGCGCTGCAGGCGGTGCGCAAGGAAGGCACCCAGGTCCTGCCTGGCATCTTCTACGGTGATCTGGTCGCGCCGCATGCCGTGAACTGAGTTCCGGATCAGCTGCGAACGCGAGCGGGTGACTTCAGGACTTTTAAAGCATCGCTTGGTGATGGGTCCCTGACGCTTCCCCGCCACCTCCCCCGAGCAATCGGGGGAGGTGGCGTTTGGTGGGAGGCGCAGAGGGCCTTGGCTTGCGCTGGTCTCCTTCAAGAAACCCCGGGCGACTGCCGACTCAAACTGGTGAGCAGGCGGAGTCCAGGGAGATCGTTGGATTTCTCGACGCGACCTGGCGGAATTGCACCTCCTCATCGATGAGGGGCCCTAATGCAGGTCCCGGAATTATCGTTGCCACCAGGAAGGCTGCGGTCTAGGCTCGCACGCATAGCGAAGGTGACTATTTCGATAAACAGTCCGAGAAGGGCTCGTGATGGCCGATCCCCTCGCATCCCTGCGCGCCTCCTTGGCCGAACGCGACCGGTTCTTCGAACTGTCCTCGGACCTGCTGTGCGAGGCGTCGACCGATGATGGGCGGTTCCTCCGTCTGAACCGGGCCTGGGTGGAGACGCTCGGCTACCCCCTGGAGGACCTGCTGGGCCATCCATTCATGGATTTCGTCCACCCCGAGGATCGCGACGAGACGGCGCGCGCAGCCAGCGCCCTGGCTGAGGGCAAGACGATCTTCTCCTTCGTCAACCGCTACCGTCACCGTGATGGCTCCTATCGACTGCTGTCCTGGAGCTCATCGGTCGATCCGGAGATCCTGAAGATCTACGCCATCGCGCGCGACATCACCGCGATCCGGCAGACGGAACTGCGCCTCCATCACGCCAACCGGATGGAGTCCATCGGCCAGCTCGCGGCCGGAGTGGCGCACGAGATCAATACCCCCATCCAGTTCATCGGCGACAACCTGCGCTTCCTGGAAGACGCCTTCACCGACCTCGGCCGCGCACTCCTTGCCTACCAGCGGCTGGACGCGCGGGCGCGCGAACATGCCGGTGCGGATGCGGCACTGCTGGCCGAGGTCACCGCCGCCGTCCATGCCGCCGACCTCCCCTTCCTCTCCGCCGAAATCCCGCGGGCGCTCGCCCAGTCGCGCCAGGGCGTGGAACACATCACCGGCATCGTCGGGGCGATGAAGGACTTCTCCCACCCCGACAACGACGAGAAGAAATCCGGCGATCTCAACCTCGCGCTCAAGATGACGCTGACGGTGGCGCACAACGAGTACAAGTACGTCGCGGACGTGGTCACCGATTTCGCCGACGATCTGCCGATGATCGACTGCCATCTCGGCGAACTCAAGCAGGTTTTCCTGAATCTTTTGGTCAATGCCGCGCATTCGATCGGCGATGTGGTCGCGGGCACGGCACGCCGAGGCACCATCACCGTCAGCACCAAGCGCGAACCCGATGCGGTAGAGATCCGCATCGGCGATACCGGGACCGGGATCCCCGACGGCGTCCTCGAGCACATCTTCGAACCCTTTTTCACCACCAAGGAGGTGGGCAAGGGCACCGGCCAGGGGCTCTACCTCTCTCACGCGATCGTGACCAAGCGGCATGGCGGCCAATTCTCCGTCGACACCAAGGTCGGCTCGGGTACGACCATGATCATCCGACTGCCGCTGGGCAACATCGGCGCCTGAACGCCGACCGCGTCGATCTCAGCGCAGCACGCCAGCGTCGTGGCGCGCCAGATCAGCGTGCCGGTGCGGCAGGGACTAGTCCTTCTGCTTCCTTCGCTGCACCGGCGAGGAGGCGCGGGAACATCAACGCATGCAGTGGCAGCACCGCATACCAATACAGGAGTCCGCCCAGCCCATGCGGACGGAAGCGGGCGACCTGGATGATTTCGCGATGGTCACCGTGGTCGCTGATGGTCCATTCCAGACGGGCTTCGCCAGGCAGGCGCATTTCCGCGGAAAGTTCGAGCCGCCGGTCCTGCTCGACCGCCGTCACCCGCCAGAAATCCACCGCATCGCCGGGCAGCAGGCGCACGGCGTCACGGCGACCACGACGCAGACCCGGGCCACCGACCCAGCGATCGAGCACCCCGCGCACGTGCCACAACCAATCGGTCGCATACCAGCCATGATCGCCGCCCACCCGGGAGATGGCGCGGAAGACCGCAGCGGCACTGGCACCGGTCGTGCGGGTGCGCCGATCCTGGAACACCGTGCCCCCCGACCATTGGGGATCACCCGGCATCGGACCGGCGTCGCTCCAACTGGTCTCGACATCATCGGCGGCCTCGCGGCGCAAGGCCAGGTCGATGGCCTCGCGCACCGTCAACAGACTCTGCGGCATCAGCTCGTTGGCGCGCTGATCGCGGCACACCACGCGATTGCGCAGCCCCTCGGCCAGCGGTCGCGCCAAGCGGTGATCGATCGGCGTCACCAGGTGGATCCACCAGGACGACAGGCGCGGGGTCAGCACCGGTACCGACACGATGATCCGCGGTCGCAGCCCCAGGGCCGCCGCCATGATCTGCATGAGTGCGCGATAGCTCAACACCTCTGGGCCGCCCAGATCCAGCGTGGCGCCGACTGATCCCGGCGTGGTCAGGCACGCGACCAGGACGTGGAGGACATTGCGCACGGCGATCGGCTGGCACTCGGTCGCGACCCAGCGCGGGGTCACCATCGCCGGCAGGCGCTCGACCAGATAGCGCAGGATCTCGAAGGAGGCTGAGCCGCTGCCCAGGATCACTCCCGCACGCAAGGCGGTCAGCGGGACGCTGCCGGCCCCCAGTGCGGCTTCGACCGAACGACGCGACGCCAAATGTTCACTGAGGCCCGGCCCCGTTTCACCCAGACCTCCGAGATAGATGATTCGCTCCACTGCGGCATCGGCTGCGGCGTGCGCGAACACCTCGGCAAGCAGGTTGTCCCGCGCATGGAAATCGGCGCCTGCGACCAGCATGGAATGGACCAGGTAATAGGCCGTCCCGCATCCGCCCATCGCCTGCGCCAGGGTCTGCCGGTCCGCGAGATCGACGACCACCACGCTCAGCCCGGGATCGCGGGCCCACGAACGGGCCATGAGCTTCTCCGGCGAACGCACCGCCACGCGTACGGGCCAACCGCGATCCAGCAGCCAGCGCACCAAGCGTCCACCGATGTAGCCGGTGGCACCCGTCAGGAATATCGGCTTGGCCCCTGGGGGCGCGATCGGCAGGCAGGCGCGGAAGGTGGCCGTATCCATGGTCTCCTTGTCCCGGTTTGGCAGGTCGGTTGCCACCTTCAAACTGGCGGCCTTATCCAGTTCGCTCCACGGTCACATGCGTGGAGCGACCGCGCGGAGCTCGGAGACGTTTCCTGGGAAGCACCAGCGGGTCGCCAGAAGCAGAGAAGCACCGGTCCCCAGGGTGCCATCCACCAGTGGCCGCATCGTGGTTATTGGTGAAGACCTCGCTCTGGTGGAGGAAACCGCTCAGGTCCACGTCGCTGGGGGAAGATCGCCGCTAGGAACTGCTGAGCTGGAATTTTCCATGAGTAGGTGCATTCAGGAGATGCACGTTCCCAATTCCAACCCTTGCTCACTTCTGCGGCGGCGGATCCATGCGCGGCAGCGGCGCGTGCGAGGCGTTCGCTGCGGTCGATCCCAGGTAGGACGCCGCCCATCCGCGCAGGCCCTTCTGGCAGGCTGATTCGTCCTCGTGGCGCTGGAGCAGATCCAGCGTCACCATGAGCGAGAACAGTTCGGCGCAGATCTCATTGGGATGGAAGTTCTCTTGGCTGGGCGCAAACGCCTCGCCGTAGTCGGAAAGCGACTCGAGCGGCGCCAAGAGCAGCAGACCGCCATCGGCCTTGCGCAGGTAGTCATAGGCCTTGCCGCGCTTTTCGACGGCCAAGCCGACGACCGAGAAGTCGGCGGGCATGCGTGGCACGGGCTGGTCGCCGCCCAGGAGCACCTGGGGTTGGATCAGCATGGTCACGCCTTCCTTCCTGACCGGGTAGGCCCAGACGCAGGCGATGCCGTCCGGGTTCACCAATTGATGCTTGGCCAGTTCCCCGGTCGCCGGCGGCGCGCCGGGCATCCGCGTCAGGCCCCACGACTCGACGTACAACGGCAGGAACAGCTGCGGATGCAGGCGCTGCAGCACGTGGGTCTGCTCGTGCACCAGCATCATGATGCCTTCCGCAGCCGTCGGCTGCGCTGCGCCGGCGATGAACATCGGCAGCACGTCGTCGGACAGTACGATGCAGTGCCCGCGCGTGTGCGGCATGCCGCCCTCGAAGGTGCGCGCGAGCTTGATGAAGCGCCACGGCTCGGCCGCGAACACCGGGTAGTGCGCCGTCAGGAATGGCTGCACCCCGGCGATGGCATGCTGCACGGCCGCCTGTTCAGTGGCCGAGAACTCGCCGACCGCCGCCTGGTAACGCCGGCGGCAGGCGTCGCGCTGGGCCTGGAGCGTGGCGCCCTCGATGACCGACCCGGTCTTGGCCGACATCTCCTGCGTTTGCAGCAACGAGAAGTATGGCTCGACACTTTCATCGATGATGGCCACCTTCGCCTGCTCAGGAGTCAGGAAGGCGACCTCCGGCACCGGCGCCGCGCATGCCAGGCAGGCGGTGAGGATCAGCAACGCTGCAAGATGGGCGAATCTCATGGTTGTAAGCCTCACTGGCATCAGACGGTTCCCGGCGGAAAAGGCCAGAGCGGGGCAGGACGAGCGTGCGACCATGACGTGGAGCGAGACCGCTGGCAGCGGATTGGAGCGAGACGATTCAGGTGTTGGGTGTCCTGGATTCATGCATGTCGATGGGCCAACCTGGCAGTTTCGCGGTGTCTTCAGTGCGGGAGTGCCTGCTACGACATTCCCGCCCACCTACGGCGCCGTTGCCGCCTGGCCGCCAAGGGCCGCGCTGTCGACGAACCAGGAGACGTCCACCGCGACCTGCCAGGGCAGGGTCGGGTCGTAGCTGTTGAGCAGTCGCACCGCTACTGCAGGAGTATGCGCGAGGTCAAGGGACCCGCCCAAGCCTCGGCCGCCAGCGGCAGCCTGCTCGTACCAGCGCTCGACCCCGGCGACGGAGATGTGCAGGCCGGCGCATACCGCGAGGGCGTGGGCGTGGGCCTGCTCGAGGGTCTGGGGCGGGGCCTGGATGCCGATGCTGGTGATCAGGTCGCCGCTCCGCTCGATCGAGACCTGGC
>JACDGQ010000148.1 GCA_013821615.1 Planctomycetota bacterium | reverse complement strand
CTGTTGACGCCGCTGCTGGTGCGCGCGCAGTGCGGCGACGCCACCGACGGCGGCGACGGCCCGTGGTGGCTGCACCAGAGCTGGCGCCCGCTCGCCGGAGCGCCGTGATCATCGGCCTGGGGACCGATCTGATCGCCGTCGCGCGCATCGCCGGCGTCCACGGCCGCCAGGGCGCGCGCTTCCTCGAGCGCGTCTACACGCCCGCAGAGATCGCCTACTGCCTGGCCGCCACCGCCCCGGGCGAGCGCCTGGCTGCGCGCTGGGCCGCCAAAGAGGCCTGCATGAAGGCGCTCGGCACGGGCTGGGCGCTGGGCGTGACCTTCACCCAGATCGCCCTGCTGCCCGGTCCTGACCGCGGTGCGCCGCACCTGGAGCTGACGGGCGAGGCGCTCGCCGTGGCTGGGCGCCGTGGAGCGACGCATTGGCATTGTTCGGTGAGCCATAGCGATGGGATGGCGATCGCGGTGTGCATTTTGGAAGGGTAGAAGGGGAAGGCGGGGAGGGGTGGAGGGAAGAAGGGGAAGGCAGGAGGGGTAGAGGGAAGAAGGGCGGAAGAGACGCGCGCGAGAGCATCGGTTTGCATGGCGCCAATGCGATTTTATGGAATCGCCGCTTTCTGACTCTGCGCTTTCTGGCACGATGGCGCAGCGTCGACACGTTGCGTCCTGCCTCCGCCCTTCTTCCCTCCGTCCCTCCCCGCCTTCCCCTTCCCCCCTCCATCTCCGATGAACCCAGCCCTGCGCGCCCTGCAACCCTACCCGATGGCCGAACTCCAGGCGCGCAAAGCGGCGCTGGCGAAGGCGGGCAAGACGATCTTCGACTTCGGCACCGGCGATCCCATCGAGCCGACGCCGGCATTCATCCCGGCGGCGCTGCGCGCAGCGGTGCCGGAGGTCAGCCAGTACCCGTCGGTGTCGGGCACGCCGGCGCTGCGCCGCGCCGCGGGCGAATACCTCGAACGGCGCTTCGGCGTGCGCCTCGATGCGGACGCGCAGATCCTGCCGGCGGCGGGCAGTAAGGAGGCGATCTTCCACCTGCCGCTGGCCTTCCTCGATCCGGGCACGCCGAAAGACACCGTGGTCCACGGCACGCCCGGCTATCCGGTCTATCAGGCGGGCACGTTGTTCGCCGGCGGCTACGAGCACGCGGTGATCCTGGAGCGCGCGCGCGGCTACCGCCTGGAACTCGACCGCCTGCCCGCCGAGGTCCTGGCGCGCACCTCGATCGCCTGGCTGAACTACCCGCACAACCCGACCGGTGCCTGCGTCGACCGCGCCTACCTCGCGGCGCAGGTCGCGGTGGCGCGCGCGCACGGCATCATCCTGGCATCCGACGAGTGCTACCAGGACCTGTGGTTCGACGAAGCCGCCACACCGCCCCCCTCCGCGCTGGAGTGCGGAACACAGGGCGTGCTCGTGTTCCACAGTTGCTCGAAGCGCAGCGGCATGACCGGCTACCGCAGCGGCTTCATCGCCGGCGACGCCGCGCTGATCAGGGCTTACCGCGGCTGGCGCGCCGCGATGGGCGTGGGCAGCCCCGCCTTCGTCGAGGCCGCCGCCGCGGCCGCCTGGAGCGACGATGCGCACGCCGCCGACCGCCGCCGCATCTTCGCCGCCAAGTACCGCCTGCTCGCGGATGGCCTTGCCGCGCTCGGCATCGCCATCCTGCCAAGTGCGGCCGGGCTCTACATCTGGGCGGAGGTCCCCGCCGGGATCACCGCCGAAGCCTACGCGACGCGCTGCCTCGACGCCGGCATCGTGGTCAGCCCGGGCGGTTTCTTCGGCGACGGCGGGGCGGGATGGTTCCGGCTCGCGCTGGTGCCGAGCCTGGACGACTGCCGCAGGGCGTTGGCGATCTGGCCGCACTGAGCAGGAGACTGGGGCTTGGGGGCTCCTCGTCGTCCGAGGCGGAACCCTTCTATCCACAGCGGGGAAAGCGAAACCTGATCGAACAAGAGGAACGGAGAAACGGAGGAAGACAGGGAGCCATTGGAAAAAGCGAGATCGGAAAAAACGGCATCGCCATCTCTTGGTTGTCCTCCGTTCCTCCGTTCCTCTTGTTCGATCCTGCCTTTCCTGTTTTGATCGACGAGACCCGAGCTGGCAATGGATCCATAAGGAATGACGAGGAACCGATTTTTTCCGCCATGACGCCATGACGCCAAGGTCGGAGGGAAGTGGACCACGAATCAGGCCCTCACTGGACCAATCAAAACAAGCAGGATGAGCTATGCGCCAATCCTGCTGCTTTCTTTTCTCTCACCTTGGCGTCTCGGCTGCTAAAATACCTTGTTCACGGCTCTCACGCCGTGAACAGATCCACCACCGGCTTGCCCTTGTGGGCGATGGTGAACGGGCGGCCGTCCGGCGACATGATGGTCTTGCCGATCGGCAGGCCGAGGCCGTAGGCGATGGTGGCGTTGAGATCGGGGATCTCGAGCTTGCCCTCGGCGACCTCGGTGCCTTCGGCGTTGGTGGCGCCATAGGCGTTGCCGCCCTTGAGGCCGCCGCCGGCGAGCATCGCCGAGAAGGCCTTGGGGTAGTGGTCGCGACCGTTGGTCACGTTGATCTGCGGGCTGCGGCCGAATTCCGAGACCAGGCAGATCAGGGTGTCGGCGAGCAGGCCGCGCTGGGCGAGGTCCTCGATCAGCGCGCTCATGCCCTGATCGAGCTGGCCGGCGGTGCCCTTGAGGCGGTTGAAATTGTCGTCGTGGGTGTCCCAGCCGCCGTGCGAGATGTCAATGAAGCGCACGTTCTTCTCGACCAGGCGGCGCGCCAGCAGGCAGGCCTTGCCGAAGGCGTGGTCGCCGTAGCGCGCGGCGACGTTGCCTGGCTCCTTGCTGATGTCGAAGGCCTCGATGTCCTTCGCCGCCATCAGCTTGACTGCGTCGGCGTACATGTCCCCGTGGCCCTTCATGGCCTTGAGGTCGTAGCTCTTGTAGAATTTGTGGTTGAGCGACTCGAGCACGTCCAGGCGGTTGCGCATCTCCTTGAGGTCGACGCCCTGCGGGGGATGGATGTTGGTCACGCCACGCGCGGGATCGCCGACGGGCAGCGGCGCGAACTTCGATTCCAGGTAGCCCGAGCCGGGATGCTCGCCGCCGCCGTTGATCATGATGCCGCCGGGCAGGGTCTCGCCGGGCTTGGCTTGGAAGAAGTTGCTCCATGCGCTCATGCTCGGATGGCGCGTGGTGTTGATCGGCGCGTAGCTGGTGCGCATGAAGTAGGCGGCCTGCTCGTGCGCGCCCTGGTTGGAGCTGATGCCGCGCAGCACCGTGCAGTGCTTCATCTGCGCGGCGGTCATGGTCAGCAGCTCGCCGAGCTGGATGCCGTCAGCCTTGGAGTTCACCGCCTTGAGCGGACCCTGCGAGCGCGTGCCCGGCTTGGGATCGAGGGTGTCGACGTGGCTCATGCCGCCACCCATGTACAGGTAGATGCAGCGGCTGGCTGGCTTCTTGCGCGGCGGGACCTGGGCCACGGCGGCGGGCGCCGGGGTGTCCGACCAGGCTAGCGATCCGGCCAGGGGCAGGATAGACAGCCCGAAGGCGGCCTTGGCCAGTCCGGTGAGGACCGCGCGGCGGGTGGGTTCGTCGAGGCGGTTGGCGGGATTGCTCATGGGTTTCCTCAAGAATTATTCGTTGAAGGCGAACTCGGCGCTGTTGACCAGCGCCCAGCCCAGGTATTGCACGCCACGGTGATTCGGAGCCAGGGCCATGACCTTGTGGCCGTATTCGATCTCGAAACCGGCAGGCCGGCGCGACAGGATCGAGGCGTAGAGGATCAAGACCTTGTCGTCCAGGTTGCGGCCCTTGGCGAGTTCGAGCGACAGCGCCGACTTGTCGTCGCCGAAGATGGTCGTCTCGACCATGCCGTTCATCAGCTCCAGCGCCTGGGTCAGGTTCAGGGAGTCGGTGGAGTTGTCGATCAGCTGGCGGTTCGACTGACCGAACACCCGCAGGAAGTGGCCGGGCGGCATCGGCGAGGGCAGTTCTGAGGCGCGGCGCATCGGCCCGAGGTTGTTGCCGCCCTTGGCGTAGTAGGGCGAGAACATGTCGGCGGCCGGCCGCAGGGCGTTCTGCTTGCCCTGCAGGTCCTTGATCTTGGCTTCGGCCTGGCCCTTGTCGCCGCCCTTCTCCAATCCCAGGCGGATCTCGCGCATCTGCTTCTCGTAGTCGTCGATCTGGTCTTGGGCCTCGCCGGCCTTGAGCACGATCTGGGCCAGCTCCTGCGTCGACTTGTCGTGGTTGGCGTCGTAGAAGCGGTACAGGGTCTCGGCGCTGTCGTCCTTGATGCCGTCGACGTCGGGCACGGTCAGCGTCACCAGCGAGTCCCACATCTGCTCAGCGGTCAGGCGGCGCAGCGGCTGACCCTCGTGGTGGAACTTGAAGCGGTCGGCGTCGCCGGCGATCGACTGGCGCTGGTAGGCGCTGGTCCGGCACACCACCTCCTGGAACTTGCGCGTGTCGTAGTGGACATCTTTGAGCATCTGCACGAGGTAGTCGGCGAGCTCCTGATTGAAGGGCTTGGTGTCGTCCTCGAGATTGTCGAGCGGTTCGATGAAGCCGATGCGCATCAGGCGCTTCCACAGGCGGTTCGCCGCCACCAGGGTGAAGCGCGCGTTGTTCGGCGAGGTCATCCACTTGCCGTAGGCGTCGCGCACGCCGACCGCGCCGGCGCTGAGGATGTCCTCATTGAACATGGTGCGCGCGCGGATGCGGTCGCGCGGATGGGCATCGTCGTACTGGTAATTGTCGGGCAGGCCGATCTCGCCCTTGTCGCCGTTGGTGACGTTCATGCCCAGGGTCTCGCCCATGCGGCGGGCGATGTTGCCGGTGGAATAGGGCGCGTCGCCCTTGAGGCCCTTGACCGCGCGCTCGACCTCGCCCTCGTTGGTCTTGACGTCGGTGCCCTCGGTGAAGGCGGTCATCTGGAAGAAGTCCTTGCGCGTCCACTTATCGAAGGGGTGGTTGTGGCACTGCGCGCAACTCAGACGCGTGCCCAGGAACAGGCGCACGGTGTTCGCCATGTTGTCCTGCGGCATGCCGGCGTCGGCGGCGTAGTAGCCGGTCGCGCCGTTGCCGCGCTTGGTGCCCGGGCCCTGCGCGCAGATCAGTTCGTAGACCATCTTGTCGTAGGGCTTGTTCTCGCGCACCGACTGCTTGATCCAGTCGATGTAGGGCTGGCCGTCGTAGCGGTCCTGCAGGCGCGAACGCGCGCGCAGCATGTCCGCCCACCAGGTGAAGGTGTTGCTGACGTAGCCTTCGCTGGCGAGCAGCTGCTTCACCAGCGCCTCGCGCTTGTCCTTCTTGCTGCTCGCCAGGAAGGGGCCGGCCTCGCCGATGGTCGGGATGCGCCCGGCGAGATCGAGGTAGATGCGGCGCAGGAACTGGTCGTCGCGGGTCTTGGCGGTCGGCTTGATCTTGTCCTTGGTCAAGCCGGCGTCGATGATCGCGTCGATGTCGCCGGCGGCCTTCTTGATGGCGGCCTCGTCGAAGTCGCCGGCCACGGCGGGCTGCTCGCTGGCGCCCTTGGGCGCCTTGGGCTGCTCCGTGCGCTCGATGGCGGCCTTGCCCGCTTCGGCGCTGCTCAGCATCGCCAAGGCGCCGAGGGAAAGGACGAGGTGGCGGGTCAGACGCTGGACGATGCGCATGGAAGGCTCCCGAGGAGGCGGGCGGACGATCTGCCGTATGGTGAACAATGCATGATCACTGTGAATCATGTCGGCTATTGTCGCGGCGCAAATCCAGGCCCCCCAACCCAGACGGAAGTGCCGCTGGAGCCGTGTTTTCGACCTGACTATGAACGCGGGTGGGTGCCGTTCGTATGACTTCGGCTAAAGCAGCGTGCTGGGAATTGCACACCTGCATCAGGCAGGGTTCCACCCACGGATGGAACACCTGGAACATATCGTGCGATGCATGCCCGGTTATGGATTCAAAAGCACGCTTTCCATCCGCTCCATGACCTCGCTGACGGTCCCACGACGCCCATGTGCAGTCACTTCCCACTCCTGGGTCGACGGTCTCGCCCCTCGCGTCTAGGGCTTTGAGGTGCTCACTCCAGCCCGTCCGGTGTGAACCCGTGCCGCACCGTGTTCTCGGTGATGCAGCGCGGCACCAGGAACTGCTTGAGGTAATCCGGACCCCCTGCCTTCGAGCCGATGCCCGACATGCGGAAGCCACCGAAGGGCTGGCGGTCGACCAGCGCGCCGGTGATGCGGCGGTTGATGTAGAGGTTGCCGACGCGCAGTTCGCGCCCTGCGCGCGCGATCGCCACCGGGCTGCGCGTGTAGATGCCGCCGGTCAGCGCGTAGCGCGTGCCGTTGGCGATGGCGATGGCGTGATCGAGGTCGCGGGCGCGCAGCACGGCCAGCACCGGGCCGAAGAGCTCCTCCTGGGCGAGCGCGTCGCCGGGCGCGACATCGGCGAAGATGTGCGGCGAGACGTACCAGCCCTCATCGTCGAGCGCGGCGCTGCTGCCCGCGTAGGCGAGACTGGCGTGCTGCGCGCCCTCGGCGATGCGCGCGCGGATGCGGTCGCGCGCGTCCGCGTCGATCACCGGTCCGACTGCCGATCCGGGGTCTTCGGCCGGACCCAGGGTCAGGCTGCGCGTGGCGGCGACCAAGCGCTCCAGGAAGAGGTCGTAAATGCCGCCGACGATGATGGCCCGCGAGCAGGCCGAGCACTTCTGGCCCTGGTAGCCGAAGGCGCTGTGCATGACGCCGAGCACGGCTTCGTCGAGGTCGGCGTCGGCGTCGACGATGATCGCGTTCTTGCCGCCCATCTCGCAGATCACGCGCTTGACCTCGTCGCCGGGGCCGCCGGCCAGCGCCGCCGCCTGGCGGTGGATGGCCAGGCCGACCGCGAGCGAGCCGGTGAAGGCCACGGTCGGCACCTGCGGATGGCCGACCAGCAGCGGGCCGATCTCCTCGCCGAATCCGGGCAGGTAGGCCACCGTCCCCGGGGGCGCGCCGGCGGCGACCAGGATGTCGACCAGTTCTGCGGCGATCAGGGGCGTCTGCTCCGCCGGCTTGAGGATCACCGGATTGCCCGCGACCAGCGCGGCCACCGCCATGCCGGCGAGGATCGCGAGCGGGAAGTTCCACGGCGCGATCACCACCGCGACGCCGCGCGGATCGTAGACCATGCGGTTCTCCTCGCCCGGTACGTCGCGGCGGCGCGGACTGGCGAGGGCGCGCATCTCGGCCGCGTAGAAGCGGCAGAAGTCGATGGCCTCGGCGACGTCGGCGTCGGCCTCGGGCCCGGACTTGCCGGCCTCGCGCACGATCAGCGCGGCGAGCGCGAAGCGGCGTCCCGCGAGCAGGTCGGCGGCGCGTTCGAGCACCGTGCAGCGC
>JACDGQ010000147.1 GCA_013821615.1 Planctomycetota bacterium | reverse complement strand
TCCCATCACGCTGGTCGCCCGACTTCCGGACTCCCGGACTTCCGGACTTCCGGACTTCGCACAGCGCATTCCAAGGACAGATACCATGGGTGATCCCAAGGGCTTCATGAAGCACGGCCGCATGTCCCCCAAATACCTGGGTGTGACCGAGCGCCTGCTCAACCACGAGGAGCACATCGAGGAGTTCACCGAGGAGCAGGTCAAGACCCAGGCCAGCCGCTGCATGGACTGCGGCGTGCCGTTCTGCATGACCGGCTGCCCGCTCGGCAACCTCATCCCCGAGTGGAACGACCTGATCTTCCGCGGACGCTGGCAGGAGGCGCTGCAAGTCCTGCACGCCACCAACAACTTCCCGGAATTCACCGGCCGCGTGTGCCCGGCGCCGTGCGAGAACTCGTGCGTGCTCGGCATCAACGAGCCGCCGGTGACGATCAAGCTGCACGAGGTCTCGATCGTCGACAAGGGCTTCGCCATGGGCTGGATCAAGCCCGAGCCGCCGCCCGTGCGCAGCGGCAAGAAGGTCGCGGTCATCGGCGGCGGCCCCGCCGGCCTGGCCTGCGCGCAGCAGCTCAACCGCGCCGGCCACACCGTCACGGTGTTCGAGAAGCACGACCGCGCCGGCGGCCTGCTGATGTACGGCATCCCGCACTACAAGCTGCGCAAGGAGAAGGTCCAGCGCCGCGTCGACCTGCTGGTCGCCGAGGGCATCGAGTTCCGCTACAAGGTCGAGGTCGGCGTCGACATCACCTGGGAGCAGTTGAAAGGCGGCTACGACGCGGTGGTCATCTCGACCGGCGCCGAACTCGGCCGCGACCTGCCGATGCCGGGCCGCGACCTGGACGGCGTGCACTTCGCGATGGAGTTCCTGCCGCAGTCGAACCGCTCCAACTGGGGCGACGCCGACGTCGCCGCGCTGCACCCGAAGAAGCAGAGGATCCACGCCAAGGGCCGCAAGGTCATCGTCATCGGCGGCGGCGATACCGGTTCGGACTGCATCGGCACCTCGCTGCGCCAGGAGGCCAGCGGCGTGGTCAACTTCGAGCTCATGCCCGAGCCGCCCGGCGCGCGCACCGGCGGCAACCCGTGGCCGCAGTGGGCGCGCGTCAAGCGCATCTCGTCGTCGGTCGAAGAGCTCACCACGACTGGCGGCGATGTGCACTACTCGCTGGCGACCAAGCAGTTCTTCGGCAAGGACGGCAAGGTCACCGGCCTGCAGACCGTGACCCTCGACTGGTCGTCGGGCAAGCCGGTCGAGGTCGCCGGCAGCGAGAAGACCTGGGAGGCGGACCTGGTCCTGCTCGCCATGGGCTTCCTCGGGCCGCGCAAGGGCGGCCTGCTCGAGCAGGCCGGCGTCGCCCTGGACGAGCGCGGCAACGTCAAGACCGACGGCACCACGCGCATGACCTCGGTTGACGGCGTGTTCGCCGCCGGCGATGCGCGCCGCGGCCAGTCGCTGATCGTATGGGCCATCGCCGAGGGCCGCGAAGTCGCGCGCTGCGTCGACACCTGGCTGAGCAAGCAGGAGTCGCTGCTGCCGAAGGTGCGCATCGAGGCCTTCGCGTACTGAGCTCGGAGGGGCACCGACGATCATCGCCGCAGAGACGCAGAGCCGCAGAGAGGGCCGCAGAGCAGACCGATCTGGTGGACCACGGCCGCGGAGCGGATTCGCGTCGCAGTCGGTGACCCGACCTGACGAAATGCAGTCCTCTGCGGCCCTCTCTGGAATTCTGCGTCTCTGCGGCCACACCCGTCAGAACGAGGCAGCGAGCGGATTGCGGGACTGGACGGTCATTGCCGCAGAGACGCAGAGTTGCGGAGAGGGCCGCAGAGCAGACCGGCCTGGTGCACCAGGGATTCCGGTCTCCGTCGGTGGTCCAACTCCCGAACTGAAGTCCTCTGCGGCCCTCTCTGGAATTCTGCGTCTCTGCGTCTCTGCGGCCACACCCGTCAGAACGAGGCAGCGATCCTTGGATGGGTATGATCCTGCGTGGCTGTCTAAGCCCGGGCATGGGCAGCGAAGAAAGCCCTTGCCCCACGGCCGCGTCCCATGTCATCCGTGGCCGTGGACCGCCGAGGAGGATCGATGCCGCGTAACCCAGCCCTTTCCGCAGTTTTTTGCGCCTGCGCCGTGCTGGCGGGGTGCGCACCGGTGCTGGGCGCGCTCGAGATCGGCGCCCAGGTGCCGGCGCTCACCGGGGTGACCTGGATCAAGGACCAGCCGGTGGCGCTGACCGGGGCCCTGACCCTGGTCGAGTTCTGGAGCACCGAGGCGCCCACCGCCTCGACCACGCGCCTGACCGAGCTCGGCCACCGCTACCGCGAGGTGCTGCACGTCGTCGGCCTCAGCGGCGAGAAGGCCGAGGTGGTGCGGCCGTTCATCGACGACCTCGGCGGCGAGATCGACTACCACGTCGGCCTGGCCGACGCTGCGACCGTCGCCGCCTGGGTGCCGGATGGTGAGCTGCCAGACGTGTTCCTGGTCGATGGCGACGGCCGGCTCGCCTGGCACGGCAAGCCCGACGACATGGAGAGCGTGCTGGCGCGCCTGCTGTGGGGCACCGTCGACACCGACCTGCTGCTCAAGCTCGCGCCTTTGGAGCAGGAGCTGCGCGAACTCACCGAGGGCGACCATCCCGATCCGCAGCAGGCCAACAGCGACGCGTGGGACGCCACCACGAAGATCCTGGCCACGGATCCGGCCAACGTCTTCGCCCTGCGCACGCGCTTCTCGCTCGCCGTCGAACTCGACCACGCGGACGAGATCCGCAGCGCGCTCGCGGCCCTGCCGCTGGCCAGGCTCACCGCCGAAGATGCCGACGAGCTGGCCCGCGACCGCCTCGACAACGAGGATCTCGCGCACCGCAACCTCGACCTGGTGGTGCCGCTGGTGCGGCGCGCCCTGACCCTCGATCCGGACGAGCCCGCCTACATCATCACCGAGGCGCGCCTGCTCGCCACCGCCGGCCTCATCGACGAGGCCATCGCCGCGCAGACGCGCGCGCTGCACCTCGATCCCGAGGACGACGCCCTGGCCGCCACCCTCGAATACTACCGCTCGCTGAAGGGCCTGCGCGCGACGCTGCTCCACGATCTCGCCACGCCCGCGCCGGCGGCTCCGCCTGAGCGGCCCCAGCCGCGCTCGCTGCGTGCGGCGCCCGCGGTGACCGATCCGGGTCCGGTGGTGCCGTGAGGACTACCGGCTGACGGCTGGCGGCTGGCGGCCGACGGCGGTTTGACAGCGGTGATAGCGGAAGAATGGGCGGCAGGACCCGAAAGGGTTCGCGCTCAGGAGATCAGCGTTCCCCGGGCGGTGCACGAACGCCCTCGATCCACCCTGTTTTCCCGCGAAGACCTGAGGCCGCTCGTCGACCAGACGCTGCCGCGCGAACGTCGGCAGGCACAACGACCGCCGTCAGCTGCCAGCCGTCAGCCGTCAGCCGCGGGCCTGCGCAGCAGCCCGCATCACACCGTCGGCTTGGGCTTGTAGCCGGTGCCGGCCAGGCGCGCGAGGTCGTCCGGGATCGGTGCCATGAACTGGCGGCGGCCGCCGGCGGGATGCGGGATGTCCAGCGTCCAGGCGTGCAGGGCGTGGCGGCGCAGCGCCGGTTCATCGGGCTTCGCGTTCAGCGGCCACTGGCGGTAGCGGCCGTAGGTGCCGTCGGCGAGCACGGCGTGGCCGAGGGCCGCGAGGTGGACGCGGATCTGGTGGGTGCGACCGGTGCGCGGGCGGGCCTCGACGATGCTGAAGCCATCCTTGCGGGCGTGCACCACTACGCTGGTGTAGGCCTCCTTGGCGCCGGCGGCATCGGCGGGGAAGACCGCGCGCTTGCGGAAGTCCTTGGGGTGGCGGCCGAGCCAGCCGTCGTGCTCGAGGAAGTCCGCGCGCGGCTGCCCCGCGACCAGCGCGAAGTAGCGCTTGTGGACGTCGCGCGCCTTGAAGGCGTCCTGCAGGAAGGTCAGCGCGGCGGTGGTGCGCGCCACCACGATCAGGCCGCTGGTGTCGCGGTCGAGGCGGTGGACCAGGCCCGGGCGCCAGGCGGCGGGGGCGTCGTCGTCCTCTTCGTCGCCGGTGGTCTCGACGCGCGGCAGGTGGTGGCCATAGCGGCCGAGCAGCGCGTTGACCAGGGTGCCGCGGTGGTGGCCGATGGCCGGGTGCACGACCATGCCCGGCGCCTTGTCGATGACGATGATGTGCTCGTCCTCGTGCAGGACGGTCAGCGGGATGTCCTCCGCCACCGCTTCCATGGGTTCTATCTCGGGCACCTCGAGGGTGACCTGCTCGCCGCCGGCCAGGAACAGGCCGGCCTTGGCCTTGCCCGGTGCGACGCTGCAGCGGCCCTCGCGGATCAGGCGCGAGATCAGGCTGCGCGTGCAGCCGTCCAGGGCGGACTCCAGCCAGACGTCCAGGCGGGTGCCCTTGGCGTCGGCGGGGACGGTGAGTTCATGGAGCATCGGGATTCCGGGGGAAGTCCGGCCGGCGGCGGCCGGCGGGGGGCCCGGGATCGTGCAGGCCGGTGCGGCCGGCAAAGGGCAAAACCGCCGGTCCGGTCGCCTCAGGCCCCTTCGGGCACCCCGGTCGCCTGGCGCTTGACCAGCGTGGCGGTGCCGGGGCCGACGCGATCCTTGATCTGGGTCTTGAGCACGACCACGCAAATCACCACGCACACCGCCGCGAGCGAGGTGAACTGCTCCGCCGCCGTCATCACGCCCAGGAACAGCGCCAGGGACAGGCCCGAGCCGATGAGCAGGATGAAGCAGTTGTGGATCAGGCTCATCACCGTCGAGCCGAGGCCGGGCTGGCCCTCCGCCGCGGCGGCGGCGAGCAGGCGCGCATCGAGAACGTTGGTCGGCGCGGCGAAGCAGAAGCCGATGACCAGCATCATGACGGCACCGGTGAACATGCCCTGGACGACGTACTGGAAGAAGTAGATGCACGCGGCCAGGCCGAGGTAGCCGAGGATGACCCAGCGCCGGCGCTCCATCTTGTGCGAGGCGAGGTTGCCGAGGATGGCCCCGACCATCGGGAAGATGACCAGGAACACGGCCTTCTCGGGCTTGAGGTTGAGGCGCGTGATCGCGTCGATGAACGAGGCCAGGACCGCCGCCGAGGCCACGCCCCACGCGAGCCCGCCGCCGACCAGCAGGGCCCAGTAGCCGCGGAACATCGTGGTGGTGCCGCGCAGCAGGTCGCGCATGCCGGTGGTGAACGGGATGGGCTTGGGTTCGGGGGGGTCGACCTTGAAGCTGATCAGGGTCGCGATGACCATGAAGACGAACAGCACGGCGTGGCGCTGCCACTTCTCCTGGAGGTGGGCGTGCAGCTGCATCCCGCAAAAAGTGCCGAGCAGCAGGCTGATCACCAACGAGGCGTTGATCAGGCCGCTGACCGCGGTGTTCGACCGCCCGGTGGCGGCAGCGAGCAGCGGCACGGCCTTGCCACGCGCCGCGCAGGCGGTGCCGTAGGCGATACCGACCAGCCAGGCGATCAGCCAGGGGTTGAAGCGCAGGGTCAACAGCGTCCCGACGGCGACCAGCGCGGAGGAGATCACGAACAGCCGGCTGACGCGCCACGCGCCGGCGAGCGGCGAATTGATCAGGAAACCGACCAGCACGCCCGAGGTCAGCACCGCCGCCAGGCCTTGGGTGATGGCCTCGTCGACGATGTCGAGACGGATGGCGTTGTGCAGGATCTGGTCCATCCAGGCATAGGCCATATGGGGCGGATTCTCGCGATCGAAATCGAGGGCGATCTCGCCGATCAGCACGAATTTCAGGCCAGCGAAACCCATCCCGGTGAGGATGGTCACGAGCAGGGCTGGCCACAGGAGCGGTCGCATGGGCGGGCAGTATTGGAAGCGTCGCGGGCTGTCCACCCTGGGTTGGGTGTCCTCGCCTGCGGCTGGGCGGTGCGCGTCGCGGGCGGCGCGCCTAAACGGTGTGACGGCCAGATCCTGCAGCACTGTCCGCGAAACCGGCCGGCGTAGAAGCCTGGCAGTCCACGGTGCCGCGGCGCGAGGCGGAAAGCTAGCGCGTGCGCCCGCCAGCGCCCGCTAAAGTTGGCGCTCCATCGCCAGGATGGTGACATCGTCGCTCGCCGGGCGCTGCTGCCGCCAATCGGCCTGCAGCGCGCCGAGCGCGTCCAGACTCGCCTCGAGCGGGCCGTCCACCACCGCCGCCAGCGCCGCGCCGATGCGCGCGGTGCCGAGCAGCGCGCCCTGGCCATCGGCGGTCTCGACCACTCCGTCGCTATAGAGGTAGATGCGGTCCCCGGGTTCCAGAGTGACCTCCAGCTCGGCGAACACCGCGTTTTCCGTCGGGTAGAAGCCGACCGGGTCGCCCGCCACCGCCGGGATCTCGACGCGCCCGCCACGGCGCACCAGCACCGGCCCGGGATGGCCGGCCGACACCAGCGTGACGCGGTGGCTGGGCAGGTGGTAGTGGCCGAGGATGATGGTGAAGTACTGGAGATTGCCGCGCTGCATGGGGAACAGCCCATTGAGCTGGCGCAGCACCTCCAGCGGCGGGGTCAGGCGGTAGCCCGGTGCGCCGGGCTGCGCGGATTTGAGCAGGGCACCCGGCATGATCAGCGGCGACAGGAAGCGGCTGACCTGCACCGCGAGCAGCGCCGAGGGCACGCCGTGGCCGCTGACGTCGAGGATGAAGAAGCCGAGATGCTGCTCGTCAAGGCGGAAGAGGTTGAGGGTGTCGCCGCCGAGCTGCTCGCAGGGGCTGAAGCGCCAGGCGCAGGCCAGGCCCGGGACCACCGGCATGGTGGTGGGCAGCAGCGCCTCCTGGACCTTGACCGCGGCGGCGATGTCGCGCTGCATGCGCTCGTTGGCGGAGCTCAGCTCGCGGTGGCGGCGCGCGAGCTCCTCCTGCAGGCCGACGATGCGCTCGGCCACACGCAGGCGGATGGCGAGTTCGTCGCGGCGCACCGGCTTGACCAGGAAGTCGTCGGCGCCGGCCGCCATGCCCGCGGTGTGGTCGGCGCGGTCGCTGCGCGCGGTGAGCATGATGAAATAGGTGTAGGCGACCTCGTCCCGGCCGCGGATGCGGCGCAGCAGGTCGATGCCCTCCATGCCGGGCATGGTCCAGTCGCTGATCACCACCCGACAGTCGCCGGACACGAAAGACAGCCAGGCGGCGTCGCCGTCGCTGGCGGTCACCGCCTGGTGGCCAAGACGTTCCACCAGAGCGACGAGCAGGCGCAGCGACACCGCATCATCGTCGACCACCAGGATCTTCATGCGGTCTCCCGACCCACCTTCTAGCGCCTGACCCTGGCGACCGCAAAGGGCGAGCGCTTGCCGCGGCCCCCGCCACCGACGAACCTCCCGGTTGCCGACTCCCCACCTCGTGCCCCTCCCCCTCT
>JACDGQ010000146.1:3351-7374 GCA_013821615.1 Planctomycetota bacterium | reverse complement strand
CGCTTGAACGAGAAGCCATCGCCGCTGCCCTGTCGGGCACCGGCGTCATCACCATCCGGAGCAGGCGGGTTCGTCTATCCTATCCGAAGGTTGGAACGTGATGAATTGTGGGGTGGGCACAGCCCGCGATGGCATCGTCCTCCAGCCCAAGGAAGAGGCGCACCAGGAGCGATGCTGGCTGGCGAAGCGCGCCATTGACGAGTTCGGCGCCTGCCGCCATCGCCAGGGTGTTCGTGGTGCGGTAGCGAGCCAGGGGCGAATCGCAGAGCACCAGGGCGGCCCCCTTCTGGTCGATCAGGGCGAGGTTCTTCCCTGCGGCCCGAATATCGGCGGCGTGGAGCAGGACGACGGCGTCATCGGGCGCGAGCGGGTTGCGGATCTGCTCTTTGTAGGTGGCAATCGCGGCCTCGAGCGTTGGCCGGGCAGCAGCGTGGATGGCGGCGAAATCCGCGGGGTCGGCTGGGCGCGAGGTCAGCGCGGCGATCTCCCAGCGTACACGGCGGTTCACGAAGCCGGGGTAGATGCCGGCCTCCGCGATGGTGATGGGCCGCTCGTAGCTGTCCTTCTCCTTGATCTTATCGAGCGCCACGAGTGGCCGGAACTTCCGGTCGACGAGGATGCCGCCCTGGTCCAGGTCGAGCAGGAAGCCTTGCTCGACGCGCTCATCGCGTACCGCGTCCCGGTAGCGTTCGTCGGCGAGTTCGAAGAGTCGCAGGTTCTGCCGCACGGCACCCTGCGCTTTGAGTGCCGCGAGGTCCCACACGTGGCCCAGCAGGTCCTCGACCACGGCATCCGTGTCGGCGTCGCCACCTCCCTCCGCCAGCTTCTCGTCGAGGGCCTTCTGCCCCTTCCGCACCATCGCCCACAAGCGGGTGATGTGCCTGGTCATAAGCCGGTAGCGCAGCTCATCGGGCAGGTCGTGGCCTGGCTCCTCGAGCTGGTAGAAGCGCTCCTCTTCCGCCCCCTGAGCGGGTCTGGGGGCCAGGGACGCAAGGCGCCGCAGCGCCTCGGCGGCGCCTGGGAGATAGGCATCGGTCAGCTGCCGCGCCTGGTCGACCAGCGTGGCTGCTTTGGCGCCATCGAGCGTCCCGAGGCCCGCCGAGGCGATGTCGATGACCAGGGTCTCCAGCAGTCCGAGAGCGGCGCGCTGGGCGGCCACCTTCTTCTCCAGGGCGGCCTTGTTCACCGTCCGGGGCTTGGCGGCGACCTCGACTTTTTTTTCGGCGCGTTCCAGATTCTTGGAGCGCTTCTCCATCAGCTCCGCTGGCGCTTCGGCGGTAGCGAAGGCCGTCGGCTGCTCCATGAAGGCAACCAGGAGGCCCAGGGTGTGCTTGCACGGCGGCGGTTTGACCGGGCAGGTGCAACGGATGGTCGGATGGTCGCCGCCGAGGTCGATCGACAGGATATAGGGGCTGGCGCCGCTGCCCTGGCACTCACCCCAGAGCAGCGAACGGTCCTGGGTCGCCTTGAGGTTCTTCAGGGAACCCTTCTTCACCAGGGTGCGGCCGTCCGACAGCGCCTTGTCCTTGGTCACCACCGCGCGCAGCAGGTCCTCGGTCACAACAATCGGCATGGAAGCTCCACGGGCTCACGTATCTGCGTGTTCCGCAGACGATCCGGATAGGCCGGCCTGAGTCATCCCAGAAGCGCTGCGCATTTCAAGCACGAGAACCGAGCACATCGCCGCGATCAGTGGCGACGATCGCTGACGGTACCAGGTGATCAGGGACCAGCACGAGGGTGCCCAGGCGGACGTGTCCGCACCCGGCTCAGGAGTGATCGCACCTGTCGCTCGCTGATGCCAGCTCGCACCGCGATGTCGGTTTTCTTGACGCCGCTGCGCTCAAGGGACCGCATGTCCTGGACGCTCAGGAGTCTGTGAACCCTCTGTGAGGAGCTGACTGGAACGGCCTGCGATTGCCCCACAAGGTCATCGATCGTTCTCTGAGCAGAACGCAGGTGAAGACTCGCCGCGGCGAGGAATTTAAGGACGGTCGTCCTGAGAGTCGTCATGGTCGTGTGCGTTCAAGCACGCGTACTAGAGCACCGCTCTTCCCGTCTTAAAAATCATTTTTGGCGGGTGGTGGGACATGTGGTTGAGCGGGATTCGCCACGGGTGCTTCAGAAACCGTGCCCGGGGCGTTGAATGAGGTCAGGATTGCCTCCGCTGCCGCCTTGAGGGGAGCATTCTGATCCTTGGCGAGATCGTGGATCCGGCTCAGTTGGAGTCGGTTCAGCACCCTCCCCACGTACATAAGGCCGGCGTACCGGAGGCTCGCGTTCGGCGACGACAGCAGCAGCTGCAGCTCCTCATCGCCGATCAGGCGGTTCTCCCGCAGCTGCGCGTCGATGACAGCAGACACGGCGGTTTCTGACCCCGAAGTCAGGAGGCGGTGCCTGATCGCAGGCTGTTCCGGATGGTCGGGGAACCGCATCAGCGCGGTGACCACCCACGACAGGTAATCCCTGCCAGCGAGGTCCACCAATCGCAGGAGATGCGGCACAATGTCGGGATTCTGGCACGCGCACAAGGCGTGGATGGCATCCTCGCGAGCCGGGCCATCTTTGGCGAACTGGAGGGTCCGTTCCAGATTCTCAACCTGCGTGCGGAATTCTTCCGGATCATCATCTGCGACCAGGAGGGCCACCAGGCCCTTGCGCTGGTAGGTCACCCGCGTGGCGCCATCGCCGGCAGGGAACTCATCGAACAGGAAGGTCCAATTTACTGCCCCATTGCCGCTATGAGCGAACCGCCAGTTCTCGGTGAGATTGAGCATGCGCGTGAGCCGCGTGTGCGCCTTCACCTCGAAGGTGCTTACCGGCCCGCCGAAAGCCCAATGCTCTTCGCCGGCGCGTCGGTCGCTCGGTTCCGACGAGCCGAAAATGCTGAATTTGAGCGGCAGCGTGGAATCTGGGGAAGCCATGAGACGCACATCCCGCGCCGTTGGATTGGCAATCACCACCTCGAGCAGGATGGGACCTGAGCGCAGGTGGCGCTGGTTGGTGGCACCCATCAGGTCCACGGTGACCGTGCATCCGCCGTCAGACGCCTCGCCGCCATGGCCGGTCGCCAGCGCGAGCGCGAGGATGAGGGTACGAGCGCAGGCTCGTAGTGTGTTCATGGGCTTTCCTTGTGCATGAGATGGCGGCGTCTCGGTCAATGAGGCCGCCCGGATGGGCCCCACCCAACGGACCCACGGGGGGATCAGGGGACCGCATCGCCGATATCGAACGAGAAGGCGCCGGCGTTGGATGGGCGGATGATGATATAGGATGCGGTGGTCCGTGGTTCCTGCAGCAGGGTAGTTTCACCGGTAGAGAACAACGCATGGTCTCCCAGCTTCAGGGGTACCCTGCCGTCACCGCTGACGGTGATGGTGTAGGGCACTGGTTGGAAGTTGAAGGTTATGTCGGGCCCACAGACGACGATGAGCTGAGTGGAACGCACGATGATCTGGGCTTTCCTCGTGAACGTCCCACAGGTCGCAGACACCACCAACGCGACCTCCTCCGCTTTTTCCGCCGTGAAGAGCCCGCTCTCGTTGATCGAGCCACCGCCGCTCACCGTCCACTTGGTGGGGCCCGATGGAGCCATGGGATGGTCGAATTGATCGCGGCCCGTGACGATGAACTGCTGGTGGTCGTTCTGCCCACTTGGCGGTGCAACCAAATCGATGCCGCAAACGCGTTGTGGGACGGTGACCGACACCGTGCTGGTCACGGATGCACCCCATTGATCGGAGATGGTGCAGGTGAAATCATAGCGACCCGCCGCCGAGAGTTCGGCGGTGATCCGTCGGCTGTCAGCCGTGCCATTGTCGGCACCGCTAAAGATGACCGCCGCGGGGGTCGTCCAGGTATAGTGCAGGTCGGCGCCCACATCCATATCGCTGCCGCCCACCCGCAGCTCCATCCTGCGGTCGAACCACTGCGGCGGGCCCGCCGTTGCAGCGAGCGCGAGCCGCGGCCCGCGGCCGTGGATCGCGCACAGCGCGTGACCGCTCTGGGTCGGCGCTGCGCCCG
>JACDGQ010000146.1:0-3341 GCA_013821615.1 Planctomycetota bacterium | reverse complement strand
CCCGTGAGGAAGACGCACTCGCCGGCCACGCAGATAGAGCCGAGGTGGGAGCTCTGCGGATCGAATTCTCCACCGGCCACGGCCAACGTCCCCGTCGGCGTCCCATCGGATGATTTCAGCTGCTGCCCGTCGGAGAAGAAAAGCAGCCCAAAGGCAGAGGCCAGCCCACGTCGGACATCAATCGGCCCATGCGAGACCAGCCGTGTGCCGGCAGGTGTCAGGTCGGTCAGCCATAGCCCGCTGTCAGTGGCGATCGCCAGCATGCCGGCGAACGGGATGGACTGGCTGAAGTGCGTGGCATCATACGCGGATCCGGGATCGGTATCGATGATCCGCGTTGCGGCATGGCTCCCATCACAGGACCACAGAGCCGCCCCATGGCTGCCGTCGTCGCCGCTGACCAGGATGCCCGTCGCCGAGGTCCCCAGCACGACCGGGATGGTCCCTGCGGCCCAGGCAGGCTGGGGGAGCGACTTCCAATCGCCATCTCGGGCGTTGCGGCCATAGACCAGATACGCCGCGGTCGGCCCCGCAGCGGCCACCATAAAGAGGGTCGGTACGCCGGCCTGGTCACGACTCGTCAGCGCATGTCCTTGCCGGCTGATCAGCATCGTCTCGGACAGGCACCGTGTCCCCGCAGCGGTGCCGTCACTCGTCCACAGGTGCCGTGCCGGCGCGCCGGACAGAAAATACAGGGCCCCGTCCACATCAATGGTGAAATCCGACGGACTTGTCGCCGCCGCATGCAGCTGACGAGCGGAATCCACCTCGACGTGACTTATCCACAGCGAGCTATCCTGGTCGTTGCTGAAGATAAGTGCGTCGTGGAAGCCGATGCCGCACTCCATCCGGCAGGAGTTCGCGATCACGTGGGTTCCGAGCTCGGTGCCATCGCTCGTCCATAACCCGATTGTGGTGCCATCGCTGGCAGTGAAGAACACCTGCCCACCGACCGGGACGATGGGATGACGGCCGTCGTTAAGCAGGGAATCCCCGCTGCCATTGGAGATCCGCAGGATGTTGGTGCCACGTTCCGTGCCATCGGACGAACAGAGCGCGGCCCGGTTCGAGAATACCGACGCGGCGAAGACGAGCGTGCCTTGCACATTGGTCAAATAGGTTGCGTCGCCGTACCGGGGAGAGACCAGCGTGGCCGTTACTGCCGCCGCCATGGCGTGCGGTGCCACCGCACAGCATCCCAGGGTGATGAGCCAACGGATGACGGCGATCATATCGATGGAATCCAGGCCGAGGCCGCAAGGGAGCATATGGAACGTCAGAAAGCTCTCACGGTTCACGCAGAGTGGCGCATGGTCACCCAGGGAACCCCACCTTGGAGCTGTTCGCAGCGCGCGACAGCACTTTTTCATGGTCAGCGGATGCACCCGGGCTTACCGTTACCTGGGCGGCAACGATGTTCAGCATCTGCCAGATGCTGCCGGCTCGTTGACCTGGATCCATACAAGTACCTGGTCGAGATCTTTGCCCAGCTGCACACCGGGCGAGCGGACTACGGCAATCTGCGGCCATAGGCGTGGGCGGGGCGGCTGGTGGCCAAGACGGCGTGATCCAGTAAGCTGTCGTGGACGGACACCACCAGCCGGAATGCGCCCATGACCATACGCCTCCATGTACTTTTCGTCGGTTTCCTAGCGATCTCCTGTGCATGCACGCAGGATCCGCACTCCGGAGTGTCCGCGGCCCCGCCCGTTGTAGCGCCGGCGCCGCCTGCGGCCGCACCAGCAAGTGTGCCCGCGCCGGCGGCACCTGCACCGCTCCACGCGGAGCTGTTCGGAGGTGTGTTAGGACAGGCGATGGTAAGCGAGGCGCGGTCCATCACGCTGCTGCGGCTGACCAGCGAATCACCTAGCCGTGGTGAGCACCGCGAAGAAGAGACCACGGGCGATGGGATTGTCCTGGGTGAGGCGGATTTCTTGGCGCTGAAAGGCATCTTCGCCGATCCGGCCTCCTTCAAGGCCGTGCAGTACGCCTGCGAGCCGCAGTACGGTGTGACGCTGCGTTTCGAGGGGCCGCGCGGCAGGCTCGATGTCTTGCTCTGTTTCGGCTGTAGCGAAATAACCATGATCGCGGCCGGAACCATGCTGGCGAGCACGGAATTTGATCCGGTCAAGCCGACCCTGGTTACCCTCATGAAACGGTTGCTGCCACAAGACGAACAGATCCGGGCCTTGAAGTAGAGCTGTTTGCCCACCAAATGCTCACGCTCAGGCACCGGGCCTGAACGCTTACTCATGGTCCATGGATTCCGGGGTTTCAGACAACATGGGGATCGGAGAACGAACTGCGGCGGGAATGACATCACGTTTCCCGCAGTTGGAAAGCAGAGAGGTCAACCTGGGACGTTGGCCGGTACGTCACGTTCCGAGACGATGTCCGGAATATCCCACGCTTCGCTGGGATCGTGTCGGACAGCCTCCCGGATCGATCCCTTGGTGTTCCCCCCATGGGCGAGGTCCTCGATGATCCGCGGCGGGTGCAGGGTCAGCCGCAACTGCCGGCGGACGAAGGCCTCGTCCACCCCCTCCTTCTCGGCGAGGGCGGTCACCGAGGGTACCGAAAGGGACTCGAGCTGCTCCAACCACCGGAACGCCCTGGCGACCGCGCTCATCAACGCATCCGGTTCACGGACGGGTGAGGCTGACGTAGGATGGATGACGGGGGCCACCATGCGGGTGCGCCCGCAGCGTCGACGGGCGGCTATGCCGATGCCGACCGCTGCAAGGGAACCGTCCTCGCAGACCTTTACTCCCGCGAGCCCGCGGAGTTCGCTCGCCAACCCGGCGATGCCGTGCAGACGCATATTCAGCACCGAGCGTTCGGGGCCCACCTCCAGGCTGTCCACGAGCTCCGCCACCACGCGCTCCTGTTCCCCGGGGAAGAGTTCGTCCCAGACCTCATCCAGGGAACGCATGGCCTGTAGCACGGCCGCATGATCGAGTTGGATGTCCTGCCCGTCCCCCGCTTGCTGCGCATGCGTGCTGACCGCAGCAATCACCGAGGGAGCCCGAAAGGCGCGACGCAGGTGCTTGAGGACCTCAGCCTCGAGATCGCCGGCTGGCACCTGGGTCACGGGGCAGTCCGTTTCCTTGCCTTTCGTCTTGGAGAGGCATCGGTAGTACCGATACGTGCGGTCCTCTTTGCGGGTATAGGCCATGGTCATGGCCGATCCGCAGTGCCCACACCGCACCACACCCTTGACGCATAGTCCTGGGATCTCCCCTCTAAAAACGCCTATTTTCTGACGACCGGAGAAAAGACATCGACCCCCGTTCCCAGCGCGCGGCATGCGAGTTGCGTGACCTCCGTCATGCCTGCCAGGA
>JACDGQ010000145.1 GCA_013821615.1 Planctomycetota bacterium | reverse complement strand
GACCCGGGTAGCGGGCGCAGCGTCGGCTTTGACGAGGCAGTCGCACTCCGCACTCCGCACTCCGCACTCCGCACGGTTGTCCAGGCAGTCGTACTCCGCACTCCGCACTCCGCACTCCGCACGGTTGTCCGGGCAGTCGCACTCCGCACTCCGCACTCCGCACTCCGCACGGTTGTCCAGCGTCATCGCCGCAACACCGCGCCCGATTTCCCGGTAGCCTTCTTGTACGCCGTCTCCAGCTCTTTGAGCCGCTTGCGGATCAGGCCGAGCTGGGCATCGGTGAGGTGGTCGACGAAGACCTTGCCGTCGAGGTGGTCGAGCTCGTGCTGGACGACGATGCCCAGGAAGTCGCCGCTCTCGACGTCGAGGGTGATGCGGTGCTCGACGCCCCATTCGTCCGCCCAGACGAAGTCGAAGCGGTTGTGGCGCTCGACCTTCGCGTAGATCGCCGGGAAGCTCAGGCAGCCCTCCTCGTAGGTGGTCACGCCCGTGGCCTTCTCGATGCGCGGGTTGATCCACACGCGGCGGTCGCTCTGGCCTTCCTCGCGGCGGGCGTGGTCGGTGATGAAGATGCGCTTCGACACCGCCACCTGCGGGGCGGCCAGGCCGACGCCCTTGCTGTCCTCCATGACCTGGAACATCGCCGTGCAGAAGCGCCGCAAGGCGTCATCGAAGACCGCGACCTCCTCGGCGCGCTTGCGCAGAACCGGGTGGGGGTACTTCACCAGCGCGGGGCTGGTCGGATAGGTAGGTGATGCGCTGCTCGTCATACTGGTGTCGTGGGCGTGGTACGGGCTTGAGAAGCTGAAGACCACTCTAAGCTGGCCCGACACAGCCGCAATAGCCTTCGAGTCTTTTCGACGCGGTTTCACGGCAAATGTCGCTGATCCAACCTCCTTTTCCGGAACCTTCACCATGGTCGATCTGAGCAAGCACCTGGCACGGGCGAAGCAAGCCATCGAGCGCCGCAACTGGGCGCTGGCGCTTGAGACCTGCGAGCAGTGCCTGGATGTCGACCCCGCCAACCTCGAGGTCTACAAGCTCCACCTCGACGCGTCCAAGCGCAAAGCCAAGGAGAGCGACAAGAAGAGCCTGCTCGGTTCGATGAGCATGCCGGTGATGTCGAAGGACCCGCACAAGCAGCTCATCGGGGCGATGAAGCGCGTCGCCACCAATCCCGACGCCAAGACCATCGCCAGTGCCGGCGACGCCGCTCAGAAGGTCTACAAGTCCGGCATCAAGACCATGCTCGACGTCGCCATCTTCCTCTATGAGGAGATGAAGGCCTCCGGCCTGTTCAACGCCGAGGTGCTGTGGAACCTCTCGAACCTCTACTTCGACAAATTCAACGTCGCCAAGGACCAGACCTTCCTCGACAAGGCAATCAAGACCATGGGCGAGCTCGAGCGCGCCATGCCCAACCACGCCGAGGCCAGCCGCACCATCAAGAACTGGGAGGCGCGGCGCTCGATGGAGAAGCGCAACACCGCCGGCACCGGCGGCGACTACCGCTCGCAGCTCTCCAGTGGCGACAAGTCGCACCGCGCCGAGGTCATGAGCCGCATCATCCGTACCGTCGAGGACGCCCTCGAGGTGCTGAAGTACGTCGACGAGGACCTCAAGGCCAACGCCACCGACAAGGCCCTGTGGGTGAAGAAGGGCGACACCCATCGCCGCATCAATCAGCTGGCCGAGGCGCGCGCCGCCTTCGTGAAGGCCCAGGAGCTCGATCAGTACGACTTCGGCATCACCATGAAGCTCGGCGACATCTCGATCGAGGACGCCAAGGCCAAGGTCGCAGCCGCCGCCGGCCAGGGCGAGGCCGAGGTCGAGGCCAAGAAGGCCCTGCTCGCCGTCGAGATCGCCGAGTACCGCAAGCGCGCCGAGCGCCAGCCCACCGAGATGACCCACAAGTACAACCTCGGCGTGCGCCTGCTGCAGGGCGGCAACATCGAGGGCGCGGCCGCGGAATTCCAGCGTACCGTGGGCGATCCGCGCTACCGCCGCAACTCGCACCGCTACCTCGGATATTGTTTTTCGAAGAAGAATCTGCTTGATCTTGCGGTTCAGCAGTATAAGTCGTTCCTCTCACTGGTTGATGACCACCTGTCCGACGAGGCCAAAGAGGTCCGCTACCTTCTGGGGCGGCAGCTCGAAGACCTCGGCAAACGAGACGAAGCGATGGCCGAGTATTCCCGCCTGGTCGAAATCGACCTGGGGTACAAGGATGTCGCCGATCGTCTCGGCAAGCTGCGTGGTACATGAGCCTCTTTCCCACCCCTGACTGGATCGCTGTCAATGCCCCATAATCTCAGTGCCGCCAAGCGTCTGCGGAAGAACGAATCCCGCCGCCTGCGCAACAAGGCGCGTCTCACCGAGCTCAAGACCATCCGCAAGAAGCTGGCGCGCGCGCTGCACGACGGCGCCAAGGTCGAGGCCGAAGGCCTCTACAAGGACCTGACCAAGCGCCTCGACCAGGCCGCCAGCGTCAACACCGTGCACAAGAACAGCGCCGCGCGCGTCAAGTCGCGCCTCGCTATCCAGCTTTCGAAGATCGGCGCCGCCGCGGTCGTCAAGGCCAAGCCGGTGCGCAACGCTGACAAGGCCGGTGCCAAGCCCGCTGCCAAGCCCGCCGCCAAGTAAGCGGTTGAAAATCCCAATGGCGCTCCCCATTCGGGGGGCGCCATCGCGTTCGGGGCCACGCTCCCGGCCCCCCGTCACGCCAATTTGGCGGACGGTCCACGAACAAGAAAGGAGTGACCATGCCCGTCACGACCTATGAGACTACCATCCTGGTGCGCTCCGCCGCTGCCAGAACCGACTACGAGGGTACCCTCGCAGCCGTCCGCGCTACCTACGAAGTCGAAGGCGCGACCTTCAGCGAACTGGAGAAGGTCGAAGAGCGCAAGCTCGCCTACCCCATCGCCGGCGAGACCAGCGCGCTCTACTTCAACGGCTACTTCAGCGCCGACAGCCTGGCGATCGAGAAGATCGAGCGTCGCGCCCTGCTCGGCGGGGTCGTCCTCCGCCAGCTGATCGTCGCCCGTCCCGGCAAGGCCATGGAGCGCATCAAGGCCCAGCGCGCCAAGCAGGCCGAGGCCGCCGCCGCCGCCGCCATCGCCGCCGCCAACGAGGCCTGACATGGCCTTCGCCCTCAACCGCGTGACGCTGGCCGGGAATCTCACCAGGGATCCCCAGGTGCGCTTCCTCGCCAATGAACAGGCGGTGGCCAACTTCGGTCTGGCCATCAACCGCCGCTTCAAGGGCAGCGATGGCCAGCTCAAGGAAGAGGTCACCTTCGTCGACGTCGAGGCCTGGGGCCGCACCGCCGAGCTGGTGGGGCAGTACCTGACCAAGGGCCGCGCCGCCTACGTTGAAGGGCGTCTGAAGCTCGACAACTGGGAGGACAAGGACGGCCAGAAGCGCTCCAAGCTGAAGGTCGTCGCTGATTCCGTCCAGTTCCTCGACAGCAAGCCCAGCGGCGATCGTACCGGCCCTCCGGCCGGCGACGCGGCTGGCGACGAGGCCGCGAGCAGCGGCAGCCGTCCGTCCGCAGCTGCTTCGCCGGCCCCCGCGCCGGCAGGTGGCGACGACGAGCCGCCGTTCTGAACCAGTACCAACACAATCCATAAACCAATCCACATCGAGATATCACCATGAGAATGTCCGGCCCCAAGGGCAAGTTCGGCGACAAGAAGAAGAAGAAGGCGCGCGCCAAGCGCACCGAGGCCCCCAAGTTCTGCCGCTTTGAAAAAGACGGCATCTTCGAGGTCGACTACCGCGACACCAACACCCTCGGCCGCTACGTGTCGGCGCAGGGCAAGATCACCTCGCGCAAGCGCAACGGGTGCACTGCGTTCTACCAGCGCCAGCTCAACCTGGCGGTCAAGCGCGCGCGCTTCCTCGCCCTCCTGCCCTACGTGGGCGAGTAAGGAACCCCCATGGCACGACGCAAAGAGATCCTGCTGGTCAAGGACGTGCTGAAGCTGGGCAACATGGGCGACGTCGTCCGCGTCTCCCCCGGCTATGCGCGCAACTACCTGTTCCCCTACGGCCTGGCGATCGCCGCCGACGGCGCCGCCAAGCGCCAGATCGACGTGCTGCGCGAGAAGGCCGCCAAGTCCGAAGTCGAGCGCGAGGCCAAGGCCAACACGCTCAAGAAGACCATGGAAGGCACGTCCATCCAGATCGCGGCGCGCGTCTCGCACGCCGACGAGCTGTTCGGCTCGATCGGCACGAAGGAGCTCGTCGCGGCCCTCGCCAAGAGCGGCTTCGAAGTCGACGGCAAGCAGCTGCACCTGCACGACAAGATGAAGAAGCTCGGCAAGTACCAGATTGAGGTGCGCCTGCACAAGAACGTCGCGGTCAACGTGACGCTCGAGATCGTCAACAGCGATCCCAACGCGCCGGCGCTGTCCGAGGCGCTCGCCGCCGCGAACTCGCCCAAGGCCGAGAAGGCCGAGAAGGCCGAGAAGGCTGAGAAAGCTGAGAAGGCCGACAAGGGCACGAAGAAGGACGAGGCTGGTGCCAAGTCCGAGAAGTCCGAGAAGAAGGGCGCCAAGACCCAGAAGGTCTGAGCTCCACCAAAAAATATATCAGGAACAGACCATGAAAGAAGGCATCCATCCCCAGATCCGCAAGGTGGTCTTCCAGGACACCATCACCGGCAGCCGCTACGTCGCGCTCAGCGCGGTGAAGGCGGAGCACACCGTGAGCCTGGACGGCACGGAGTACCCGCTGGTGAAGATCGACGTCTCGGCGTCGAGCCACCCGTTCTACACCGGCAACCAGCGCATCCTCGACATCGCCGGCCGCGTCGAGAAGTTCGGCAACCGCTACGGCAACAAGGTCAGCGCCATCCAGGCGATCCTGACCAAGAAGAAGTAGCCGTCTCCAGCCCAGTGCGCGCAGGACCCGCCGGACCACCCGGCGGGTTCCTGCGTTTCGTTTTGCTAGCGCTGTGATGACGCCCTCAGACAGGAGACAGAAGAGATAGAACAGGAGGCGCGGAGCCGCGGAGATCGGAGGAGGACAGCCTGGAGAGGGGTTGGATCCCGGATCGGTCACGAGCGGTTCCGTACCGAGGTCTTGGCCTGTATCCAGCAGTCCATTGCGGCTGCGCCAAGCCTCCGTCGTCCTCATCCGGCCTCCGCGTCTCCGCGTCTCCTGTTTTATCCCTCCCTCTCCCCTTTCCCCTCCGCCCACGTTCGGACTTACGTGCCCGACCTGCTCGCCAGCCTTGCGTCCCTGCATGATCGTTACCGACGGCTTACCGAGCAGCTCGGGGACGCGGGGATCATGGGTACGCCGCAGTACCCGCGGGTGATGAAGGACCACGCGCGCCTGGCGAAGCTGATGCGGCCCTATGAAGAGCTGCGCGCGGCGCAGGAGGCCGCCGCGGGGGCGCGCGCCATGCTCAGCGATCCCGAGCTGCGCGAACTCGCCAAGGAGGAGCTGGCGGCGAGCGAGGCGCGCGTGCCGGTGCTGCTCGAGGACATCAAGGGCCTGCTGGTCTCCGGCGACGCCACCGGCAGCCGCGACTCCATCCTCGAGATCCGCGCCGGCACCGGCGGCGACGAGGCGGCGCTCTTCGTCGGCGACCTCGCGCGCATGTACACCATGTGGTGCCAGACCCACGGCCTGCGCCTGGACGTGCTGTCGCTGCAGGAGGGCGAGAAGGGCGGCTTCAAGGAGGCCATCTTCAACGTGCGCGGATCCGGCCAGCAAGCGGGTGGCGCCTACGCGCTGCTGCGCTACGAGTCGGGCGGGCACCGCGTGCAGCGCGTCCCGGCCACCGAGTCGCAGGGGCGCGTGCACACCTCGGCCGCGACTGTGGCGGTGATGCCCGAGGCCGAGGAGGCCGACGTCACCATCCGCAGCGACGACCTCGAGATCACCACTTTCCGCGCCGGCGGGGCCGGCGGTCAGAACGTCAACAAGACCGAGTCCGCGGTGCGCATCGTGCACACCCCGACCGGCACGGTCGTCGCCTGCCAGGACGAGCGCAGCCAGCTCGCCAACAAGGACAAGGCGATGAAGTGGCTGCGCGCCAAGCTCTACGCCGCCGAGCGCGAGCGCCTGGCGCGCGAACGCGCCGCGCTGCGCAAGGAGCAGGTCGGCTCCGGCGACCGCAGCGACCGCATCCGCACCTACAACTTCCCGCAGAACCGCATCACCGACCACCGCGTCAACGTCACCGGCTACAGTCTCGACCGCTATATCGCGGGCGACTGCGATGCGCTGTGGCAGGCGATGGTGGATGCGGAGAAGGCCAAGGTGCTGGCGGAGTGGGATGGGGAGTTCTGAGGTCCTCGTGATCGGGTCAGCGTGCTCTGAGGAAGGTCATTGCCGCAGAGACGCAGAGTTTCAGAGAGGGCCGCAGAGAAGAGTGAGCGGAGTGAGGGTGGGCTTGGAGCGGACGAGCGCAATTGCGCTTCCTCCTGTGCCAGCGCCAATGTAGAGGCTGTCCTCTGCGGCCCTCTCCGCAGCTCTACGTCTCTGCGGCAGCGGTCTCCTGCCTTCCGCAGTCTGTTGCCGGACGTCAGGCCCCCGGCCTCTTGCCTTTGCAGGAAGTGTGTAAAATAGCGGTGAAAGGGTCGTCCAATGATCCGTATCATCCCCGCCAAGGACCGCCATTCCGCCGACCATGGTTGGCTCAAGCCCACCTGGCTGTTCTCGTTCGCCGACTACCACGACGAGGACAACATGCAGTTCGGCACCCTGCGCGTTTTCAACGACGACGTCATCGCCGCCGGCACCGGGTTCGGCATGCACGGCCACCGCGACATGGAGATCGTCACGGTGGTGCTCGAGGGCGCCGTCACCCACCAGGACAGCATGGGCAACAAGACCGTCATCAACGCGGGCGAGGTCCAGCGCATGTCCGCCGGCACCGGCGTCATGCACTCCGAGCACAACCGCGGCGCCACCCCGCTGCACCTCTACCAGGTGTGGTTCCCGCCGCGGAAGACCGGCATCAAGCCGGATTACGAGCAGCGCGACTACAGTGCGGTGCCGCGCGCCAACCGCCTGCTGCCGGTGGTCTCGGGCTTCGGCCACGCCGAGGCCATGGCCATCAACAGCGACGCCGTCATGTCGCTCGCGGATCTCGAGCCCGGCAAGAGCATCACCGTCCCGCTCGCAGACGGGCGCGGGCTGTTCATCTACGTGATGGGCGGGACGTTGACGGTGAACGGCAAGCCCCTGGCCGTGCACGACCAGGCGCGCATCAGCGGCGAGAAGGAAGTGACCATCACCGGCATCACGCAGGCGAAGATCATCACGGTCGAGGTGACTGGCGTGTGAGGTTTCGGCCCACGGGCTGTCCACTGCCTGCGCCGGGAGAGGCGAGCCCCAGCTCGCCTTGGGATGCGCAATGACCGTGGCCTGCCCAGGAGCATGATGTCGCAATTCGTG
>JACDGQ010000144.1 GCA_013821615.1 Planctomycetota bacterium | reverse complement strand
CCGTCGCGCCGATCACCAGGGCCCGGGGATGGCCGGCGGAGGCGTAGGCGAGGGTGCCGCCGTGCTCATCGTAGAGCGCGCAGAAGGCGGTGGCGGCGGCGTCCTCGGGGAACAGCCCGCCGATCAGGTGGTCGGCGCGCGCCAGCACCTCGACCGGACTCAGGCCGGCCTCCAGCGCCCCGAACCAGGCCTTGAGGGCGATGCCACCGAAGGCCGCGGGCGTGCCCTGGCCACTGACGTCGGCGATCAGCAGCAGCGCACGGCCGTGGCCGTAGGGGCGGAGATCCATGAAGTCGCCGCCCATACCGTCCTTCGGCAGGTGGCGGATCGCGACTTCCGCCCCACGCAGCCAGCTGAGATCGCTGGGGAAGATCCGCCGGTGCAGTCCGCGCGCGACCATGCGCTCGCGGGTGGCGGTCTCGCGCAGGCCGCGCTCGGCGTCCAGGCGCAGCGTCATGACGTCGAGGCGCGCGCGCTCGGCGCGCAACGTCGCGACATGCTCGACCAGCAGGCGCAGCTCGTCGAGCTTGACCGGCTTGCGCAGGAAACCGGCGACACCCGCGTCCAGCGCGCGGCGCAGGTCGTGGGCCTGGGTTTGACCGGACATCAGGATCACGTGCAGGGCGGGACGGTGCGTGCGCGACAGCTGCGTGAGCTGGGCGGCGTCGCCCTCGGCCAGGCGCACGTCGGCGATCACCAGGTCGACCGCCTCCTGCCCGGCCTCCAGCGCGGCGGCCGCCTCGGCCACCGTCGCCAAGGCCAGCGCCTGGTGCCCGCACCGCCCCAGGAAGGGGACGATGGTATCGAGGACCAGGGGTTCATCATCGACCACGAGGATGCGCATGGCGAGGTCCATTGCGCGCGACATGCCATTGGCGAGGCGGCGGGGAACCACGCCATCCCCAGGTACTTGCATCCACCTCCGCGCACGCTTCGCACGCCCGCGCACCAATAGATGGGGTGCAGGGTCCAGGAGTTGGGGTGGACGGGGTGCGGAGGATCGCGGTGGCTGATGATGCCCGGACCGCTGATCACGTGCGCTGGGGGATGCGGCCCCCGCTGCAGATCAATGGCAGGTCAGGCGCTGCGCTGATCCCATCAGGGGCGCACGGCGCGCAGGTTCGTCAGCGTGTTCGCCACCAGGGTGACCGGCAGCAGCTGCCTGCAGCCGTCGCTCCACTCGACGCGCACACGATAGTCACCGGGTTCGCGGATCGCGAGGGTGGCCGCATCGGGTCCACGGCAGCCGGTGGCGGGATTGCCGCCGATGGTCCGCTGGGTCACGACACGGTCCTGCGCAGCGAGCACGGTGATCGTCGCGCCGACCACGCCCCGCGGACCGCTCACCGCGACCGCCAGCCGCGCGGTGCGGGCGAGCACCGACTCCTGGCGACCGGGATGCTCTGCGCCGCCACGCTCGGCGAGCACGCCATTGACGAGCAGCACCAGGCGGCCATCGAGCCCGCCCAGCAGCAGGTCGTTCGCGCCATCCCCATCGACGTCGCCCGCGGCGACACCGCCGGCGCCGCTCTGATGCGCCCGGCCCGGGATGGCATCCGCCTGGTAGCGCGTGCTGACCATGAAGGATCCATACCCGCGATTGACGTAGAGCGTGCCACCGGTCTCTGGTGCGCGGCCGAAAGCGTACAGGTCGAGATTCCCCGCAGCGTGCAGATCCTCGGCGATCACCCCCTGGCAGGATGGCGTGACGACGACCGTTTCATTGCCGTAGCGGGCGACGTCACGCGGCTGGCCGGTTGCGACGTCGACCAGGTCGACGCCGCGTTCGTTGGTGAAGGCCAGCGTCGGCCGCGAGGATTCGAAGATGTCCGCCATCGTCCCACCACCGGTGCGGCCACCGGCTGGCGCCGCGAGATCGTAGGCTGGCATGGCGGTCGGAGCGAATCCGCCATGCGCCGGTTTTTCCAGCAGCAGCCCGCCATCGATCGCGATGAACAGGCCATCGCGACCGTCGCCGCGCAGATTCCCGAACGAGAACAGCCCGCACTTGCCGGCGCCCGTCTCGGCGCGTGCCAGGCCGAGGTCCTGCGTCACCTCGAGGTAGGCGCCGCCCCCCTTGCCGGGGTGGCGCCAGGCGTGGAGACCGCTGCCGCTCTGCGCGACGAGCACATCGGGGCAGCCGTCGTGATCGAAATCGGCGAAGACCGACATGACCACCCCGCGGTCCGCCGCGGGCGGCAGCCACGTGGTCAGGGCGAAGCGTCCGTCCTCACCCTGGCGCATGATCCGTCCGTCGATCAGCAGGTCCGCACGGCCGTCGCCGTCGACGTCGGCGATGCCGATGCTGCGGCCCGCCACGCCGGCCAGGCCGCTGGCGGCGGTGGCGTCGTCGAATCTCAGGCCACTCCGCTGCAGGAACAGGGCGCAGCCGGCGGGGCTGGTGGCGAGGGCATCCAGCCTGCCGTCGCCATCGAGGTCATACAGCGCTACGCCAGCGATCGGCCCCGCGAGCGTCCCGAGCACCTGCTCGGGCCGGAAGCGGGTGAAGGCATGCGCCGGGAAGAAGCCGCGGCCTGCCGCGTGATCGCGCAGCATCGCCGCGAGCTGCGCGGGATGGCCATTGAAGGTGCCGTACATCTCATCCTTGAGCACGGCGGTCCACTCCCAGGCAGCCGGCGCCGCGGCGTCACCCGCGGCGCGCACCGCGCCGACCTGCCACTGCCCTTCGCCGCCAGCGTAGAACAGCACGTCGGTGGCTGCGCCCCGACCCTTCCCGACGAAGGCGACCACGGCGAGACCGGGTTCCGGCAGCTGCTGGAAGGCCCCCGCGACCGCTTCGGCGGTGGCGGTCAGGGAGATCTCATGGGCCGCGAATTCGCCCTTGATGACCTGGCGGACCACCAGGCCGACGGTGTGCCGGTCGACGTCGACCGCGACGACCTCCAAGGCCAGGACGGCGAGGTAGCGGTCGTAGACATCGAATGGCTGCAGCGCTGGATTCACCAGGCAGGTCAGCCCGGCGCAGACCGTCTGGACAGCGGATAGGGACGCGTCCGCCGCGGCTGCAGCCGACGCGGTGGTGAGCAGGCACAGGGACAGTGACCAGGAACTTGCGGACTTCATGGGCGATCCTCGCAGGGTGACGGACTCGTTGGCTGACGACGGCGCGCACACACGCACGAGCGTCCCGTGGCGCGGTTGCGGTGCCCTAACGGGCGGCCTGCACACCCTGGGAACGATAGAGGGGCAGGATGTGCTCCTTCGGGAGGTCCTTGCGCCCCAGGGTCCTGGTCTCGCCCCCATGGCTCTCGGAGACGATGGTGGTGAACTTGTCCACGAGGTGGAACTGCCGATAGACCAGGGAGACCTCGGAGTCGACGATGGTGAACATCGGCGGATCGAGCTTCTGCTTCCCCCAGGACTGATAACTCAGCCCGCCGAGGAACTCCACTTTGGCGCCGCCCGTGGCGATCAGGTGGGCTGCGCGTCCCTCGGTCTTCATGCCGAGGTTCCAGAGCTGACCGCCATCCACCTCGATCATCGGGCGCTGGTAGGATTCGGGATTGAACTGGCGGGCCCAGCAGGTCTCGCCCTTGCCGATGAACAGGGTCCCATCGCGATCGGGTGAGACGTCCTCGATGAACCACTCGCCGGTGCCGCCCGGTTTCTTGATGATCCCGTCCAGGCACAGGTGCTCGATCACGATCGTCTTCCCCGATTTGTTCTCGAACATGGCGACGAGTCCGTGCTTCTTGCGCTGCCCCAGGCTGAAGAAACGCTCGATGACCAGCGCGTCGCTGGTCAGATCCTCGAAGGTGAAGAGCGCCTTGCCGGCAGGCAGCGGCGGGGTGTCGAAGCCGGTGGGCATCAGCTGACCGCTCGGATCGCCATCGATGCCGACGATGTTCTCCATGCCGATGATGCGGTTGATGCTGCCATGCACGCGGATCGGCTTGCAGATCTTCGGGTATTCGTACTTCCCCTGGCGACGCGGGAAATAGAGCGTGGTCTTGCCGGCGGCCGCAGCGTCATCGATGACCTTCTGCAGCGCGTCGCTCATGTCCTCGGAGGGCTTGCCCCAATCGGCCTTGGCCCATTTGGACAGATCCGTCTCCCAGGGGACCTGGGGCGTCTCCTTGATCGGCAGCCGCAGGGATTTCACGGCCTCGGGGTGCGCGCCCGCGAACAATGCCTCGGCCTTGCCTTCGAACCACTCGTCGATCGTCTTGCCGTCATGGTCCTTGCCGGAAGCGTCCTTCAGCAGGTGGCCGTAGCCGGCCTGGGACAGGTCGCGCACGAAGCAGCCGTCGCTGGTGTTGATGAGCGCGGTGGCCGCGGGGTCACCGCCGGTGAAGGTGCCCTCGATCAGCGTGAGCAGGTCCTCGTTCTTCAGCGCCGGCACGCGGTTGACGCTGTGCAGATCGCGGATGGTCGTCGGCGATTTGTTCAGGAATCCGTAGCCGGTCTGGTTGCGCAGCGTCAGGTGCTCGTAAATGAGCGAAAAGCTGCCCGCGGACTCGACGCCGTGCTCGAAGCCGTCGATGGTGACGTACTTGATCAGGCATGGGCCGTTCTGCCCCTGGGTCATGTCCAGACCGATCTTCCCCGCGTGCCCCGGATCGCTGCTGCGCACCGTCACGTGGTAGACACCGCCTGTGTTGTTGGTCATGAAGCGCAAGCCGATGGCCCCGGGGTTGCCCTTGCCCACGTCGAAGGTCATGTTGCGCACATAGCTGTGCATCACGTCACCGGTGCCGTCGCCCTGGTAGACCGAAAACGCGATCTTCGGTTTCGCTGGATCGCCGAACTCCGCGCAAGCGTCCTTGAGCCTGATGATGGTGCCGGATTCGCTCTGACCCTGGTAGCTGAGGAAGCGGTCGCGACCGTGGGCCTTGCCGTTGAAGATGCCGACGCTGGCGCTGATCAGGTAGGTGCCGTTTGGGAAGTAGAGCGTTTCGGGGATCCCCTTCACCTCATCGATAGCCTTCTGGATCGCCGCGGAGTCATCCGTGACGCCATCCCCCTTCGCCCCATAGCGCAGCTTCACATCGACCTGTCCGGCATCGGCGGGGAACACGATGTTCTCGGTCGCAGTTCCCTGCTTGGGCACTGCGGCCTGGGATGCGGCGGCCAGCGAGGCCAGAAAGAGGGTGCTGAGCTTCTTGATCACTGGACTTCTCCATGGTGTGCGGGTGCGAGTTGAAATGGCGGAGTGCGGCGCTGGCGCGCTAGCTACTTCCTCAAGGGGGCGAACAGCCCGGCGGGCTTGCCTTCGTTGTCGGTTCCGAAGGCCGGACCCTTGCCGTGCGCCGCAAGATCAGGCGGGGTGGCGATATGGATGCCGCCCGCGCGGATGCCATCGAGGAGGATGCCGTTCCAGGTGATGGTGCCGCGGATCTCCATGTCGGTGCGGCGCGGCAGCTCCTTGAGCTTGGCGATGAGCGGATCGCCATGCAGCGGGTGGTCGCGCGAGATGATCTCGATCTGGCCCCAGTCATCGTCACGGCGGCTGCAGTTGATCACCAGGCGGAACTTCGCCGGATCGCTGCTGTGGACGGTCACGCTGCCTCCCTGAGTGACGACCAGGCCCAGGTCGTCGGGTCCAGGCATTCTCCCACCGCCCTTCGAGCCGAGGAAGACCCCCTTGGACTTCCAACCCAGGCCGAGGCGCGCATCGCGGGTCAACGGGCGCTCCGGCAGTCCGGCCAGCAACTTCCCATCGATGGTCAGATCATCAGCCCAGTCGCAATTGCTGCGCCTGGCCAGGTAGCCGCCGCCCAGGATGGCGACCGTGGCGTCCTTGTCGATCCTGGGCGGGGTGCGGTTGCCCATGCCGATCTCGCTGCCGCCCGCGACGATGAACAGGCCGCTGTGGAACTGCCAATTGTCCTCGGAGTGGTAGATGCCGATGAATTCCGCAGAGCTGTCCGCGAGTTTGGAGAAGTGGAAGTGATCGACCAGGCTCACGCCACGGGCGTCCCAGCCATTGGTGAGGTTGTCATTGCGCCAGAAGGTGTGGCCGCCGCCGACCGCGCTATCGAGGAACATGACCTTGCCACCCGCCTTGATCCAGAGATTGCCCTTGACGCTGAAGTGGCCGACGACGCAGGCCTGCGCTCCGATGGTCAGGTGACGGAAGGCCGAAGGCTGGTATTTGCGGCCATCCGTGAGGCTCACCGTGTAGCCGGCGCCGGCGTCCGGCAGCACCAGGTCGGTGTCGACCGAGATCCCCATGGTGGCCGGCTTGCCGTCCTCCAGCCAGTATTTCGCCTCCCAGCCGTCCTTGGCTCCGGATCCGGGCTTGGCCCACGTCAGGACCCGCGTCTTCGGCCACACCTGCTTGCTGTAGAGTGTCGCCTGCACGTCGCCGTCCCACAGGCCGGGCTCTGAAAAATGCGGCTCGTGCGCACTGACCTTGGCGTAGCACGGCAGCCGGGCGGCCCGGACGTACCAGAGATCCTCGCCTGGACGCATGTCCTTGGTGGTGGGTTCGCTGGACGCAGGGCCGGCCGCATCGGCTGCGCCGGCGTGCATGCGCGCCGCGGCCAGGAGGATGAGCAGGATGCAGAGGTACGGTTTCAGCATGGGAGTCCTTGGGGAGTTGCAGGGGCGATGCGGGGGCTGCGGGCTTCCATGGCCTTACGCGACGCGCAGCAGACGCCGGGCAGCGAACATCGCCGGCAGGTAGGCGAGCAGATAGAGGCCGATCCACCCGCCGTCCCACTGCCATCCGAGCGCGCGGAACGGCTGGAAGAACGCCGTGGAACCAGCGGAGGCGGCGCTCTTGCCGGGATCGCCAGCCACCACCATGACCTGGTGGATCGGCTGATGATTCCAACTGATGATCTGACGCCAGCCCTGGAATTTCCCGCTGGGCACGAAGGTCAGTGGTTCGCCAGGCGAGGCATCGCCGAGCACCAGCGGCACCTCGACGACCTGGGGCGGGTTTCCAGTCGCGATCCGGACGAGATGGCGTCCAGCCGTGGGTGGCGTCGTCACCTTCCAGACCAGCAGGCGCTGCTCCAGCGGCGCGGCGAGGTAGGCATCGAGATCGGCGAGCGTGGCCGCCCGCGCACCCAAGGCGGCGGCGCGCACCTCCCACGGCGTGTCGGCGGCCGGGGGCTCTGCACGTGCCCAGCGTTGCCGCAGGCCATCGAGCGTCGCGCGGATCGGCGGCAGCGACTGGGTCGCGGGCGTCTGCTCATCGAGCAGGATGCCGTCATCCGCGCTCATCGTGAGCGGCGCCGTCGCGTCCCCGTCGACCTGCACGCGCAGGGTGACCTCGACGCCCGGACGTTCATTGGGATGGTCGCAGCGGTCCATCAACCAGCACACCGACATGATCATCGGACCGAGCAGCACCGCGAGCGGCACGAACGACGCGCCCAGCAGGCGCCACTGCACCGGCGCCGCGGCGGCCAGGAGCATGGCGCGGCGCGGCTGGCCGGCGGGCAGCTTCAGCG
>JACDGQ010000143.1 GCA_013821615.1 Planctomycetota bacterium | reverse complement strand
CCCCCCGGCCTGGGGGCCGTCGCCGGGCTTTCCCGCTGGCGGCCGCCTGACGATCACCGACACCGGCATGGGGGGAAGGACCACCCCGGATGACGGGACGACCTCGACCTCGGCTGGCGCGCCAAGGAGGGAGCGCATGTCCTGCGTGGGCGAGAGACCCGGGCCGGGCAGGATGCACGCATCCGACCGGCCCTCGAAAATGACCATCCCCGACGCGAGATCGGTGATGGTGATCGATTGGCCTGCGAACAGGTTGGCGACCGTCGGCCCCAGCGCGTGGCGGTCGTTGCAGACCAGCGCATGCGTGCCGCCTTGGATGCGGAATGGTCCAGTTGCCGGCCGGGTGACGCTCATGGTGTCCGTCAGGATACCGCCTTTCACGACCCACGTAAACGCGCGGCTCGCGCCATGGCCGGGATATCGGCGGCGATCGCGCGGTCCTTCTGCCGCACCGGCTGATCGTCCTGCACCCAAGATCACGACGCGGCGAGTCCTTCAGAGTCGAGGACCACGTGTGTGCGCGTCGCGGATCTGGCAAACGCTCGAGCACGAGGTCCTCAACGGCCCGAAACCAAATTGGTATCTACCGAGCGTCGTACCGCTTATTTGGTCTACTAATGCCCGAATCCTCAACCTACCGCCGGCTCGCGCAGCTGATCGCCTCCGGTGCCTACCTCGGCAAGCTGCCGGCGGAGCGGACGCTCAGCGTGAGCCTGGGCGTCAGTCGGTCGACATTGCGCAAGGCATTGTCACAATTGGAGATGGAAGGTGTTCTCGGCCACTCCGGAACACGCCGGGCCCAGATCGCGCGGGCGCTGGGTGGCGCTGGTGGCATGCGCCGGATCGCCTTCATCGCGCCGGCCTTCCCGTCGCCTGGCACTGGCCGCCTGGAAGAAGCGCTGCGCCGGACCCTGGTCGGCCATGAGCCGGAGATCCACCTCGCCTCCCTGCGCTACCGCGCGCACGACGAGCCGCTCTTCCGTGAGGCCGCGCGCAGCTGCGATGGTGTGTTCCTGCTGCTGGGATCCGATGGTGCGGACGAACAGCTGCGCGCAGCCCTGGTCGGGCCGGAACTCGCCCCGGTGGTCTGCCTCGAACAGGATCTGTCCCACTGGGGCATCCCGTCGCTGACGCTCTTCCCGCCGCTGTGCGTCCATCAGGTGCTCGACCAGGTGCACGCGCTCGGCCACCGGCGCATCGGCTGCCTCAACACCCAGCCCGCGGATCCGGTCGTCCAGGCGAACATCCTCGCGTGGCAGGTGTGGATGGCCACGCATGGCTGCGCGGGGCCGCTGGTCAGCGAGCCGGTCGTGCCGTTCGAGGATCCGCTGCCGCGGGCGCACGCCCTGATGCACACGTGCTTCGCCGCGCATCCCGGCGTCACCGCCTGGCTGTGCCTGACTCCCGATGTGGCGCGCGGAGCGATCCGGGCCATCCACGATGCCGGGATGACGGCGGGTCGCGAGGTGTCGGTGTGCTGCATCGACGGCCAGGGGCAGGAGGGCTTCCTGGTGCCGTCCCTGGCCTGCATCGCGAGTCCGGACCCGGCGCCCTACTTCGACGTGGGCTTGCGCTGGATGCTCGCCGGCGCTGCGCGCGTCTGGCATGGGCCGCTGCGCTTCAGCCCGATCACGAGCCGTTTCCATGCGGGCGAATCGCTCGGGCCCGTGCCCGTGGCCACCGCGCCCATCCCCGCAGGAGCTGATTCATGATCCATCCCGTCCGCGCTGCCGGCGCCGGTCTGCTGCTCCTGCTCGCCGGCGGCTTCGCCGCAGAGGCGCCCGCGCCTCAGATCGGGACGGCGCCCGTGGTGACGGACGCTGCGCTGGTCCCGGTCGTCGCGGCTGCACAAGCCGCGACCAAGACCGCATTCGCTGATCCACTGACGCCCGGCGCGAGCCATGCGCTGGATGCGGCACTGGCCGGCGCGCCGCTCGCCGAGGCGGCGGGAGGTGTCACCTGGAGTGCGAACCCTGGCGTCACCATCACCGCCGCCGGCGCCACCGCCACCGCGCCCGGCGGCGCGCACCATGCCATCCCATTGATCGCCGGCACCATCCGCGTGCAGGCGGAGGTGCGCGCGGCGGGCAGCGGGTTCACCGCCATCTGCCTGGGCCGCGGCGACCTCAGCGGCGATTTCTGGGTGAACAGCGAGCTCATCCTGCTGGTCAGCGCGGGTGGCTATGCGCTGCAGGCCGGCGCGGTCAACCTCGTGCCGCGCAGCGATTCCGCGCTGCTGCACGGCGACGCGCCGGATCACCTCGACCTGCTGGTCGACACCGTCGCGCGTACCGTCACGGTGCGCATCAACGCGACCACGGTGCTCGACGCCGTGGCCCTGCCGCCGGCGACGCGCACCGACGCGCTGACCGCGGCGGGGTTCCGCTTCAACCAGCCGGTGACCGCGGGCGTGCCCCTGGTGAGCGCGTGGCGCGTCGATGTCGCCAGCATGGCCGCCAGCGGTTTCGCACCGCTCGACCACGCGGATTTCTTCGTCACGCCCGGACAGGCCGCGACCCTGCGCTGGCGCGTCGCCTCCGCCGGGCCGACGGCTCAGGTGCCGTACACGATCAGCGGCTACGATGGCCGGCCGGTCGCCAGCGGCAGCGCAACGCTCGACCCGGACGGCACCGTCGCCATCACCCGCGTCTTCGCGCGCGGCTACGCCGAGGTGTCCTTCCCCGCGGCGCACCAGGTGTTCGGCGTCGTCGCGCTCGAGCCGCAGCGTGGGCCCGCCGATGCGTTCTTCTGCATGGATTCCGGGCTGTCGTGGCTGGAGCCCGATGCGCTGCGGCGCACCGCGCTGGTGCGCAGCCTCGCGCGCTGCGGCATCGCCATGTCGCGCGAGCGGCTGGGCCTGGGCGCGGTCAACCCCGAGCCCGCCACCTACCATTGGGAAGGCGGACGCGCCTTCGACCATCTGCGCGCGGAATACGCCGCCAACCACGTCGGAGTGCTCGAGATCCTCGAAGGCGGTGCCAAGCATCATGGCATGATCGGCGCATCGCCGTTCGCGCAGGATCTGCCCGCGGTCGCCACCGCGTGGACCGCCATCGCCACGCATTGGCGCGGCGCCTGGGGCGCGGTCGAGGTCGACAACGAGCCGGATCTGAAAACCGTGCCCGCCGACCAGTACGTGCCGTCGGCGAAGGCGGTGAGCTATGCCCTGGCTGCGGCCGGCGCCACGGCCCCGGTGGTCGCCGGGGTCTTCGCGACCATCCCTCCGGGCCCGTATTTCGACACCTGCGCCGCCAACGGCATGCTCGCCGATGCGGATGTGGTCAGCTTCCATTCCTACGATCGCGCGCCGGGGGTCGAGGCGATGGTGGCGAAGTACCGCGCGTGGATGGCGACGCAGGGAGTCGCGGGGATGCCGCTGTGGCACAGCGAGTGCGGCTGGCCGTGGGGTGCCGGCCCCGGCCGGCCGGTGCGCGACCAGGATGCGCGCAGCGCGGTCGAGATCGCCGCCAAGGCGATCGAGAGCAAGGCCTGCGGCGTCGCCCGCTACTTCCCGTTCGTCTACGTCTCCTACGAGGAAGGGCCCAAGAACTTCGGCATGATGGGCCGCGACGCGACCCCCCTGCGCAGCATGGCCGCTTATGCGCTGGCGGCGTCGGCGCTCGGTGGACGTCACTACCTCGGCGATCTGCGCGACGTCGGCGCGCCGGTCAGCCGCGCGCGCGTCTTCAGCGGCGGCGACGACGGCAGCTGCGTCGCGGTGCTATACAGTGGCGAGCCCGCTGCCGCCGCGAGCGTCCACCTGCCCTTCGCCGTGCAGCGTGCGTGCGGCGCCGATGGCCGCGAGCTGGCGCTGGTCGCTGGCACGGTGCCGCTGCCGGATGGCCTGACCTACGTCTGGATCGATCCGGCGGTCGCCGCGACCGTGGTGGAGACCGCGACCGGAGCGGCGCGGCTGTGCGAGATCGCCGCGCATCCCCCGGTGCACAGCCGGCTGGCATCGCCGGTGGTCCTGCAGTTCCTGATGCAGCAGACCCCGTCGCGCAGGTCGGCGCGCCGCTACCTCGTCGACCAGGAAGCGGCCCATGCGCTGCCGATCCACGTGCGCATCACCAATCTCTCCGCGGCGCCGGTGACGGTGAGCCCGGCGCTGTGCCTGCCGGGTGGCATGCCGGTTGCCGCCACCGCGGTCGAGGTCCCGGCGCAGGGGTCGAGCGAGGTCGCGTGGACGGTGGATGCCGTCGCGAGTCTCGACATCGCCGAGACGCGCTTCATCACCGTCACCGCGCAGACCCCATCGGGTGCGCAGCCGGGGCCGCTGGCCATCCCGCTGGTGATGGATGGCAGCCTCGAGCAACACCTCGCCCGCCATACGCGGCAGCGCGCCCTGCCGATCGCGGAACTCACGCGCTGGCACGCCAACGTCTCCGCCCAGGGCCGGACCACCTTCCAGGAGAACGGTGGCGGGTGGCGGATGACGGCGGTGTTCCCAGCGAGCCAGGGCAACTGGACCTATCCGAAGTTCACGCTGCCGGAGCGCCTCGATGGGCAGCGCGACGCGGGGTTCATCATCCGCGCCCGCATCCTCAAGACCGGCTCACCGGCGGCGATCCTGGCCAACCCCGACGGCCCCGTCGGGTTCTGGTGCCCGGACCTGTTCCCGGCCGACGGGGAGTGGCATGTCGTCTACGTCCCCTTCGCAGAGTTCAAACCCGGGCCGAACGGCGCCGGCATGCAGAACACCCGGCTCGACGTCGCCTCATGGGACACCCTGGCGATCGGCATGGGCAGCGCCGCGGCCGAGAACGGCTTGGAGATCAGCCACGTCATCGTCGTCGGCGGCGCCGGCGGGAAATGAACGCGGCCGGGTCATCGGCAGTAGAACCGTCCTGACGCCCGCAGGCGACCGCCGACGGCCGCCACGGCCCCACGCTCCTTGCCCACCCCCGACGACTGCGGATGCACCCGCGGTGGAGACTATGATGCCGACGACCACGCGCCTGCTGCCGCTCTGCCTCCTGCTGCTGAGCGGCTTCGCCTGCTCCGCCGAACTCTCCATCCGCGGCACCACCGACAAGGACGTGGCGATCTACCAGCCCGGTGAGCGGATCGAGTTCACCCTGCGCGTCCTCGATGGCGAGGCGCCGGTCGCGGGCACGTTGCTGAAGTGGACGCGCACCGGCGACGACGGCAAGACCGAGCAGGGCGAGGGCACGGCGGGCGTCGACGGGCTGAAAGTGGCCACCACCCTGGACAAGCCAGGCTTCGTCCGCCTGCTCGTCCAGGCGTTCGGCGCGGACGGCAAGCGGCTGCAGGGCTATGTCGGCGGCTGGGGCGCCAACAAGAACGGCGACATCTTCTTCGACGGCGGCGCCTGCGTCGAACCGGAAAAGCTGCAGGCCGTCGCCGAGCCGAAGGACCTCGACGCGTTCTGGACGGCGACCCGGGCCAAGCTCGACGCCGTCCCCATCACGGCGGACCTGAAGGAGCTGCCGAGCACGAATCCGAAAGTGAAGCTGTACGCGGCCACCATCGCCTGCGCGGGTCCGAAGCCGGTGACCGGCTACCTGACCGTGCCGGTCGACGCCAAGGCCAGGTCGCTGCCCGGCATCGTGCAGTTCCAGGGGTATGGCGTGAACAAGCACAGCCCGCCCGGCTGGCAGAACGAGGGCGCGGTCTTTCTCGAGATCAACGCGCACGGCATGGAGCTGGGCAGGGACGACGCGTACTACACGCAGCTGCAAAAGGATCTGGCCTCGTACTGCTTCAAGAATGAGGAGAACGCCGACCGCGAGAAGACCTACTACCACGGCATGGCCCTGCGCGTGATGCGCGCGCTGCAATATGTGAAATCCAGGCCGGAATGGAACGGCAAGGACCTGCAGAGCAACGGCGGCAGCCAGGGTGGGCTGCAGGGTCTATGGGGCGCGGCCCTGGACGCAGATGTGACCTCGAGCGAGATCTGGTCGCCGTGGAGCTGCGACTTCGGCGGCATCACGCTGGGGCGGCAGCGCGGCTGGCGGCCCGATTACAACGCGGCGCTCGACTCCTACGATCCGGTCTTCCTCGCCAAGCGCATCACAGCCAAGGTCCACCTGGTCGCCAACTACGGCGACTACACCTGCGCCCCGTCCGGCGTGTGGCTGGTCTACGACAACATCCCGCACGCGCGGAAATCCATGCTCGTCAAGCAGGGCTGCACGCACGGGTACGAGATGAAGGGCGGCATGCAGTTCACCATCGCGCCGACGGGGGTGACGGACGTCGGGGTCAGGAAATAGGCGCCGACCCGTCCGCGGGTCGAAGACGCACGCAGCACTGGACTGCATCCGCTTTCGGGTGCACGATCACGCCCCCCGGGCCACGCGGCCCTCCCACAGGAGAACGACGATGATCAAGGTAAGCGTGATGTACCCGAACACCCCCGGTGCCCGCTTCGATCACACCTACTACCGCGACAAGCACATGCCGCTGGTGAAGGCGCGCATGGGCGCGTCGTGCCTCTTCTACACGGTCGACAAGGGCCTGGGTGGCATCGGTCCGGGCGATCCAGCCACCTACGTCGGCATGTGCCACATCTACTGCACGTCGATCGAGACTTTCCAGGGCGGCTTCGGCCCGCACGCCCCGGAGATCCTGGCGGACATCCCGAACTACACCGACCTCAAGCCGATCATCCAGATCAGCGAGGTCGTGGTCGGGCAGCCGTAGGGCGCATCACCATCGCCGTGCGCCGGTCACGCATCGCGCGACCGGCGCATGGCAAAGAGAGCGTGGCATAGGGAGCGTGGCTCACAGAGGCGCTGCGACCGGCACACCGCTCAGCGCGGCGACTGTCGCCGCCGCATCATAGACGCAGCCGCCCCACGTCCCGCCACTGACCTGCTGGAGCGCCGCCCACAGCTTCGTATCCGCCGGCAGCGCCGGATGCGGTGCGAGATCCTCGCGCGGACTGCGCCGCAGCAGCTCGGCCGCGCCCCATCCCGCATCGTGATCGCCGGCAGCGTCACCGATGAGGTCGACGGTCCCCTCCTGGCGGTCGCGGTCGACGACGATGCGGATGCGGTCGCCGTCGCGCAGCTTGCCGATGGGGCCGCCCACGAGCGCCTCCGGACCGACGTGGCCGATGCACGCGCCGGTGCTGACGCCCGAGAAGCGCGCGTCGGTGAGCACCGCCACCTGCTTGCCCCAGTCCAGATGCTTCAGCGCCGAGGTCACCTGGTAGATCTCCTCCATGCCCGTGCCCAGCGGGCCGCCGCAGCACAGCACCACAATGTCGCCCGCCTGCACCGGCTTGGGCGTCAGCCCCTTGATCGCCGCGACCGCGTCGTGCTCGCGCACGAACACCCGCGCCGGACCGGTCTTGCGGTAGACGTGGTCGGCGTCGACGACGGCGGGATCGATGCTAGTGGCCTTGATCACCGCGCCGTCCGGGCAGACGTTGCCGGACAGGAAGGCGATGGTGCCGGTCATGC
>JACDGQ010000142.1 GCA_013821615.1 Planctomycetota bacterium | reverse complement strand
CGGTCTGCCAAGCCGGCCGGACCCTCTGAGCGATACCGCGCAATCCACTTATAGGCCGTCTTCCGGCTCACCAGGAATCGTCGCACCAGGCCGGCCACGTTCCCTTCACGCAACCAGGCTGAGATGAATTCGCGTCGTTCGGTCATGGGGCAAGTCTTGATCCAGGGCATGGGCACCTCCAGACCAAGGAGACGCATGTCACCCATGTCCCCGGTTCGGAGTGTTACCTATGTCCCCGGTTCATACCTAGCTGATGGCTGACGGCTGGCGGCTGGCGGCTGGCGGCGGACAACACTTCGGGACATGGCACCTTCCGGGAAATATCGGCTCATTGGTAACCCACGTCGTGCGGGAACAGGAGCCGTCAGCCGTCAGCCGTCAGCCGTCAGCCGTCAGCGGTCAGCGGTCAGCCGTCAGCCGCCAGCCGCCAGCCGTCAGCCCTCTCTCCTCGGCATCAGCAGCACCACCGTCGACGCCGTCGCCAGCACCAGCACGGCGATCTCGAAGACGCGCTGCGGGACGCGTGCGAACAGCCAGCGGCCGCACAGTGCGCCGACGATCACTGCCGGCACCGCCACCAGGTCGAGCAGCAGGGTCGCGCCGGTGATGCGGCCCTGGAGGAGGAAGATCGGCACTTTGGCGAGGTTGATGATGAAGAAGAACCACGCGCCGGTGCCCATGAACTCGGTCTTGGGCAGGGCCATGCTCAGCAGGTAGAGGTTGAACACCGGGCCGGCGGCGTTCGCCACCGTGGTGGCGAAACCGGCGACCACGCCCAGCACCCCGGCGAGCAGCGGCCGCGCGCGCACCTCGCCGGTGCCGCGCCAGCGCCGCCACACGTGCAGCGCAATCATGGTCAGGACGATGATGCCGATCACCGGCGTCAGCCAGCGGTCGCTGACCAGGACCAGCGCGCCCGCCCCGACGCCCACGCCCAGCGCCACCCACGGCGACAGGCGCAGGATCTCGGCCCAGCGCGCGCTGCGCCGGTACGCGACCACCGCGAAGCAGTCGGCGAGGCACAGCAGCGGCAGCAGCGCCCCCGGCGAGGTTTTCGGATCGATCACCACCTGCAGCATCAGCGGTACCACCAGGATGCCGAGCCCAGGCACCCCGGTCTTGGCCACCCCGGCCATGAAGGCGCAGAACAGCAGCAGCAGCCACTGCCAGGTCAGCAGATCGGGCATCAGCGCTCACGACGGCGGCAGCGGGGCGTGCACCAGAAAACCATCGAGCTGATCCCCAGAAGACGGGAATGATTTACCGCAGAGGCGCAGAGGGGAAGGCAGGAGGCCGCAGAGGACTGCCTCCATGGGGAGGTGGCAGCGCAAGCGGCGCGCTCCGTCCAGGCGCTGCCTGCGGATTTTCGCCTCTGCGGCCTCCTGCCTCCACCTCTGCGTCTCTGCGGCAGGTCTTCACCAGCTGTTCGAGCCGACGCCCTGATCGAGCCGTGGACGCGTCAGAGCGCCGGTTCGCGCCCGGTGATCAGACGGAACGCCTCGACGTACTTGGCGCGGGTCTGCGCGACCACGTCCTCGGGCAGCACGATGCCCTTGCCGTTCTTGTCGAACTTCACGCGCTCGAGGTAGTCGCGCAGGTACTGCTTATCGAAGCTGTCCTGGCTGCGCCCGGCGGCGTAGCTGGCGGCCGGCCAGAAGCGGCTGGAGTCGGGCGTCAGCACTTCGTCGGCGAGGACCATCTGCCCCGCGGCGTCGACGCCGAACTCGAACTTGGTGTCCGCGATGATGATGCCGCGCTTGGCGGCATAGTCGCGCGCCGTGCCGTACAGCTCCAGGGCCTTGGCCTGCATCTTCTGGGCGTGGTCCTTGCCGACGATCTCCGCCGCCTGGTCGGGGTGGATGTTCTCGTCATGGGCGCCGAGCTCGGCCTTGGTCGAGGGCGTGTACAGCGCCTGCGGCAGCTGGCTGCTCTCGACCAGACCGGCGGGCAGCGCCAAACCGCACACCGTGCGGCTCTTCTGGTATTCCTTCCAGCCCGAGCCGGCGAGGTAGCCGCGCACGATCGCCTCGACCGGCAGGATGCGCAGCCGCTTGACCAGCATCACCCGGCCCTCGAGCTGGGCGGCATAGGGCTGCACTGCCGCGGGCATCTGCGCGATATCGGCGGTCACCAGGTGGTGCGGCATGACCTTGGCCAGCAGGTCGAACCAGAACAGGCTGAGCTGGGTGAGGATGCGGCCCTTGCCGGGTATGCCGTTGGCCATCACCACGTCGAACGCGCTGATGCGGTCGCTGGCGACGAACAGCAGGTGCTGGGCATCGACCTCATAGACGTCGCGGACCTTGCCACGCGCCAGCAGTTTGAGGGTGGGGCAGTCGCTGGTCACCAGCGCGGGCTTGGCGTTCATGGCGTCGCTTCCTGTCGTTCAGTTCCGCGGCAGTTTGCTGCTCAGTTCGGTCTGGTAGAGGTTCTGGCGGTAAGCGCGCAGCATGCGGCGCAGCGCCTCGGCGTAGCGGGTGCGCTCTTCGGCGGTCAGCGGCTTGCCGCCCTCGTAGCCGGACACCTGCAGCAGGCGCACGCTCGGCACCTCCGGGCGGCCCTCGGGTTGGGCGATCAGCACCGGACGGTTGGGCAGGGTCAGGCTGGCGAGCAGCACGCCGTCGCCGGTGGCCTCGCCGCCGAACTCCGGCGCGGGCGGCAGGTATTCGCTGCCGGCGCGCTCGGGATTGGTGGCGACCGTGACCACCCACGGCGCGGCCGCGGGCGTGGCCGCCCAGGCCTTCAGGCCGCCCGGGCCGAGTTTCTCGGCGGCGGCGCGGACCTCCTCGGCGGCCTTCAGGAACTCCTTGTAGGTGCGCGACGCGGCGATCTCGGCCTTGACGGCGGCGAGCACCTCGGGCTCCTTCAGCTCGCGCGAACCGGGCTCGCGCTTGCTCTCGATGCGCAGCATCGCCCAGGCGCCGTGGCCATCGGCCTGGATGGGCGAGGACACGAAGCCGGGCTCGTTGGTGAACAGGTGCAGCTGGACGTCGCTGAAGGAGCCGAGCGCGCCGACGCTCAGCGCGCCGCTCTGCGGCTCGTCGACCACGACGCCCTCGCTGACCGCCAGACCCTGCTTGGCGGCGGCGGCTTTGAAGCTGGCGTTGTCCTTCTGGCCTTCGAGCTCGCCCGCGTCCTTGTCCATGGCGATGACCGCGTCCTTGGCGATCTTCTCTGCCTTTTCGCCAGCGAGCCGGTGCTTGATCTCGTCGCTGACCTCGGCGAGCGGCTTGACCACCGCCGCCGGCTTGGGCGCATCGGGCTTGGCCGTCGGATCGGGCGCGACCGCCGGCTTGGTGAACTCCGGCTGGTGCGCCTGGTAGTAGGCCTCGATGTCCTTGGGTTCGATGGCGATCTTGTCGGCCAGGGCCTTGGGATCGGACGCGGCCACGGTCACCACGCAGGTGGCGCCGCGCGCGAAGCGGCGCAGGCGCAGGCGGTCGTAGGTGGTCTGGATGTCGGCGTCGTCATCCTTGATCGCGGGCAGCAGATGCTTGGCGGTGAGCACCGTTTCGTCGACCAGGACGCGATCGGCGTTCATGGCGGAGACCGCGTCGATGAAGGCCGCCGGCATCGCCGGGGCGACCACGTTGCGCGCGAACATCAGCCGGCCGGCGAAGCGCTCGGCGAGGAAGCGGCGCAGCTCGGTCTCGGTGACGGCCTTGTCGCCGCGCAACGCGCTCAGGACGGTATAGTTGGTGCTGCCGGAACCGTCCGGCAGCGGCTCGTTGAGGAAGTCCTTCACCACCGCGTCGAGCGCCTTGCCGCTGGGCAGCAGGCCCTCGCCGTCGGCGAGGCGCGCAAGCTGGATGCGCTGCGCGTAATAGCGCAGCGCCTGGCCGCCGCGATCGGGAATGGCGTAGGGCTCGTCCATGTAGGGATTCAGGTACCGCCCGAGGGCGTCCTGCAGCTTGTTCGCGACCATGCTGCGCTGGATCGCTTCGTTCTCGGTGATGTTCCCGCTGATGATGGCGCCCTTGCCGAGCAGGCTCAGCGAGGACGAGCCGACGCCGAAGATCACACCGACGATCAGCACCAACAACCAGATGTAGATCTGCTGGGTCACGGTCAGCTGCTGCGACTTGGGCACGCCGAAGCCCGGCTTGGCGGGTTTGACGCCGCTGTCCGGTATCGCGCCGGGAACGGGCGCAGCCGGAAGCTGGGGTTGATCGCTCATCGGGAGGCTCCGCGGGAAACCCCCGATCGGGGGGCCGGTCGGGGGGAATAGGGGGGCCGAGCCTAGATGGCCAGCCCCCCGAGGCAATGGTCGCCGTCCCCGCTGGCCCGCCGCCCCTCAGCCGCCCGTCGTCGACCGTGCCGGCAGGTCCAGGCTGCCGTGCCCGCCCGCCGGCGACGCGACCCCGCCCACCGCCTTGAGGAAGCCCGCGATTTTGATCATCACGCCGCGCGGCGCGTCCCAGTACTCGGCATGCTCGACCGCGACCTTGATCAGGGCCAGCTGCGGGTCGTCGATGCCGTCGGGGAACCACGGCTCATAAGTCTGATTCCACAGACGCTCGACCTTGCCGCGATCGTCGACCAGCTGGGCAGAACCCGACACCGACACGTAGCGATGATCGCCATGGGCGGCATAGGCCAGGTTGACCTGCGGGTGCTTGCCGATCTCCCAGCGCACCAGGCTGCTGCGCGCGGCGAAGAACCAGAGCTCCCCGGTGAAGGCGAATTTCTGCGTGGTCATCGGCCGGCTGTGGAGCTGACCGTCGGTGCCGATGGTGGTGAGCATCGCCACCGGGATGTTCGAGATGAGCGCGGCCAGGGCGCTGACGGGGTCATCGGTGGGCGTGGTCGGGGTGGTCATGGCGTGCTCCTGGGTGTGGCTCCCAGAAGTACAGCAGGCCCCATGCCATGCCTGGATATCGACTCATCCCATTATGAATATAGGGCTTACGGAATTCCCAACCGGCCAGGCTGATGCGGACTGCACGGAGCCGCACCCATCACCAGCCAAGACCGCACTGCCCATGCGGGCCTAACTTTAAAGCCTTGCCCCTGTGGCGCATCCCAGCGCACGTCGCGCCTCCCGCGTCTACCCCTTCGCCGCGAGCGCACCCTTGGCATAGGTGTCGAGCAGATCCTCGACGCGCAGGAAGACCTCCTTCATGGTCTCCTCGTCCGGCAGCAGCGTGATGCGGAAGGCGTCGTGGTAGGGCACGTTGAAGCCGTGGCCGGGCGTGACGAAGACATGCTTGCGCTCGAGCAGGTCGAGGGCGAAGCGCTTGTCATCGAAGCCCGGCAGCAGCTCGCGCTTGACGTTGAGGAAGGCATAGATGGCGCCATGCGGCACGGTGGTCTCGAGGTAGCGGCTGCGCTTCACACCTTCCAGCACCGCGCGGCGGGTCTCATGCAGGCGTCCGCCCGGCCGGGTCAGCTCCCAGATCGACTGGTGACCGCCGAGCGCGGTCTGCACCGCCCACTGGCCCGGCACGTTCGAGCACAGGCGCAGCCCGGCGAGCAGATCGAGGGCCAGCAGGTAATCCTTGGCGTGCGCCTTGGGCCCGCTGAAGGACAGCCAGCCGACGCGGTAGCCGCACGCGCGATAAACCTTGGAAAGGCCGCCGAAGGTGCCGACCAGGGTGTTCTTCGCGAGCGTGGCGAGCGGTACGTGGGTGGCGCCGTCGTACAGGATCTGGTCATAGATCTCATCGCTGAAGATCACCAGCTGGTGCTTCTCGGCGATGCGCACCATGCCCTCGAGCACGGCCTTGGGATAGACCGCGCCGGTCGGGTTGTTGGGGTTGATGATGACCAGCGCGCGCGTGCGCGGGGTGATCAGCTGCTCCAGCGCCGCGACATCGGGCAGATAACCGTCGGCGCGCGGGCACGGGTAGTGCACGGCCTTGCCGCCGTTCAGCACCGTCGCCGCCGTCCACAGCGGGTAATCAGGGCTGGGGATCAGCACCTCGTCGCCATCGGCGAGGAGCGCGCGCAGGGCGATCATGATGAGCTCGGACACGCCGTTGCCCATGAACACCTCATCGACCGTGACGTCCATCACGCCACGGCTCTGCTGCTGCATGACCACCGCCTCGCGGGCCGGGAAGATGCCCTTCTGGTGGCTGTACGGATCGGCGTGCTCGAGGTTCTCGATGATCGCGCGGCGCATCGACTCCGGTGCGCGGAAGCCGAACGCGCCGGGATTGCCGACGTTGAGCTTGATGATGTCGAACCCGGCCTTGGCGAGCTCATCGGCGCGGCGGGCGAGCGGGCCACGGATCTCGTAGCGCACGTCGGCGAGATGGGGACTGGGCACGATGCGGGGCAGGTTCATGGCGTGATCCGGGGGGCGGAATGCTAGGGAAGGAGGGGAGAAGGGGAAGGCAGGAGGAGAGCAGGGAAGAAGGGGACAACCAGAGGGCGGAAAGCGAGACGAGACGAGCACGTCGCAAGACTCGTAACGTGGAAGCGTGGTCACTCCGCACCCGCATTCCGTGTCTTTCTTCCGCCCTTCCGCCCTCTTCCCTTCCCCTTCTCCCCTCCGGCCGTCCCCTTATTCTACTCCCATGTCCCTCCGCACGCCCGCTGTGCTCGCTGCGCTCATCCTGCTCACCGCGTGTGGCGAGCGGCCGGTGCCGATCGCGCGACCGTTCGCGTGGCCGCTGGAACAGACGCCCCTGGCCACGCGCGGCGGCACCACCACGGCCGCGGCGCTGACCATGGCGCCGAGCCCGTCGGTGGCCTGGAGCGCGCTGCAGGCGGCGGCGCCGGGCATCGCACGCGACCGCGCAGCGATCCGCGCCATGGCTGGCGAGTTCCGCACCTGCTTCGACTTCCAGGAGACCATCGGCCACCATCCCGGCTACCTGCTCTCCGCCCCCTACCACAGCTTCGCCACCGAGCGCGTCTTCATCATCGAGGACACCGCGGAGCGCATCGTCCTGCAGCACCAGCTGGTGATGCGCTTCGCCGGCAGCCCCGAGGTCGCGGTGATCAAGCACTGGCGTCAGGCGTGGACCTGGCAGGACGGCGACCTGCTGCGCTACCGTGGCTTCGCCACCTGGGAGCACGAGCTGATGCCCGCGGCGCGCGTCACCGGCTGCTGGACGCAGACCGTCTCAGGCGTCGGCGACGAACCGCGCTACGCCACCGTCGGGCGCTGGCGGCACGAGGGCACGCTCAGCGAGTGGGAGTCCGACCGCACCTGGCGGCCGCTGCCGCGCCGCGAAGTGAGCGTGCGCAAGGACTACCAGGCGCTCGATGGCAGCCACCGCATCACCATCACCCCCGACGGCTGGGTCCTGTGGCAGGACAACCGCAAGCTGACGCTGAGCGCCGCCGGCACGCCCGGTCCGCAGGGCTGGCTGGCCAGCGAGATCGGCCTGGAGCGCTACCAGCGCATCAGCGGCTTCGACTGGCAGCCGGGCGAGGACGCCTGGAAGTCCGAGGCGCCGTTGTGGGAGCAGGTGCGCGCCGCGTGGACC
>JACDGQ010000141.1 GCA_013821615.1 Planctomycetota bacterium | reverse complement strand
CCGATCAGCAGGTACTCGACCGGACCGGCTTCGAGGATCAGGGAGATGACGCTCTTGGAGGCCGCAGCGGCCTTCTCGCCTTCCGCGCCCACGAGCAACCCGGCCGAGGCGAGGCAGAGCAGGGCGAAGACAGGAGCGGAGGAACGGAGGAATCGGCGCATGGGGTCTCCCTGATGGGTGGCGATCGCGGACCGGCCGCGGGACGTCCTGGGTTCGATGGTGGGGCGGAGTATGGTTGGGGCGACTAGCAGCGGCAAGCCAAGCACGAGTGGTCAAGGATTTTGTGTGTCACCAGCGGACTGGGCTCAAGTGACTGGAGCGCCGCAATTTATGGCGCTAAGGCCGGTTAAACGCACGGCGCTTTGAAAGGTTCATAGGATTCTTTCCGCGCGATTGCGGGCAGTCCGGATGTCCGGATGTCCGGATGTCCGGAAGTCTCGTGGGGCAATGGTCTTGACCGGATGGTGAGGCTGGGCACGAACGCCAGGGTCAGTGGACTCCCGGACTTGCGGACTTCCGGACTCCCGGACTCTCCTGCCTCAGGGCCGGGAACAGCACCACGTCGCGGATGTTGGCTTGGCCGGTGAAGAGCATGACCAGGCGGTCGATGCCCACGCCCTGGCCGCCGCAGGCCGGCAGGCCGTGGTCGAGGGCGGTGCAGTAGTCCTCGTCGATCAGGCCGCTGACCTCGTCGTCCTTGGCGGTGGCGGCCTCGGCGACCTGCTCGCGGAAGCGCTGGCGCTGGATGTCAGGATCGTTCAGCTCGGTGTAGGCATTGCCCAGCTCCATGCGCGCCATGAACAGCTCAAAACGCATGGTGCGGGTGGGATCGTCCGGCCGCGCCTTGCACAGCGGGGTCAGCCAGGTCGGCTGGTCGGTGATGAAGGTGGGTTGGATGAGGTGCGGCTCGACGACTGCCTCCCACACCTGGTTGAGCAGGCGGTCATAGGTCGGGAAGTCCGCTGGATCGAGGCCGAGCTCGCGCGCCTTGGCGGTCACCGCGGCCCGGTCGTCGACGCGCAGGCCGCCGAGCTGTTCGAGGGCCTGGTCGTAGGTGAAGCGGCGCCACGGCTGCCCGAGGTCGATGACGTGCTCGGCGAAGCGCAGCACGCGCGTGCCGAGCACGCTGTCGGCGAGGTGGCGGAAGAGCTCTTCGCTGAGCGTCATCATCGCGTGGTGGTCTGCGTAGGCCTGGTACCACTCGATCATGGTGAATTCGGGGTTGTGGCGTGGGCTGACGCCCTCGTTGCGGAAGTTGCGGTTCAGCTCGAAGACCTTTTCCATGCCGCCGACCAGGAGGCGCTTGAGGTAGAGCTCCGGCGCGATGCGCAGATAGAGATCGCTGTCGAGAGCGTTGTGGTGGGTGACGAATGGCCGCGCCGTGGCCCCACCGGGGATGGGATGCATCATCGGCGTCTCGACTTCAAGGAAGTCGCGGTCGGTGAAGAATCGCCGCACGCCCGCCACCAGCCGGCTGCGCAGCAGGAAGGTCGCCAGGCTGGCGTCGGACATCAGCAGGTCGAGGTAGCGCTGGCGGCTGCGCGTCTCGGCGGAGAGCGCCCCGCTGTCGGCGCCGGCCTGGTGCGGCGGCGGCAGCAGGCTCTAGCCCAGCACCGTCAGGCGCGCGACGAAGACGCTGACCTCGCCGGTGCGGGTGCGCCCGACCGCGCCTTCGACGCCGACCCAGTCGGCGAGGTCGAGGGCCTTGACCACTTCCCACTGCTCCGGCCCGAGCGCGCCGAGCTCGAGGTAGAGCTGGATGCCGCGCGCCTTCTTGGCCTCGGCGTCATCGAGATCCGCGACCCCGGCCAGGCGCTGCGCTTGATAAGCCTCGCCTCGACTGCGGTCGTAGAGCGTGGCGAAGAACAGCTTGCCGCCGGCCTTGCGCAGATTGCCGATGCGCCCGGCGAGGCGGACCTCGGGCCCGCGTGGCTGCACGTCGCCGTCGACCTGGGCGGGTGCAAATTCGCGCGCCGCGACGATGGAGCCGGTCGGGGCGAAGATGGTCCCGAAGGGGTCGGCGCCGAGCTCGCGCAGGCGCGCGACCTTCTGGGCGCGGGCGGCGCGATATTGATCAACGGGTTCAGTCATGGCCGCGGAAGCCTAGAGAGGGAGGGAAGAAGGGAAAGGCAGGAGGGTGGGAGGGAAGAAGGGCGAAGGGAGAGAGGCACAGCAAGCACATCACGAAAATCAAGCGACTCTACCCCTCTGCCGACATTGACCGCACCCTGCAAGTGGGCATGGATCAGGAGGAGGGAACATCGTGCCACTAGCCTCCTTCAAGGAACTCATCGTCTGGCAACGTGCGCGGGTGGTTGTTGTCCAGGTATACCGCTTGGCAAGCATCGGTCGTATATCCCGCGATCTTGGATTTCGCAGCCAGATCCAACGCGCAGCGGTCAGCGTCATGGCGAATATCGCGGAGGGCGCGGAGCGGGACAACTTTCGCGAATTCGCCTACCTGCTGCGCGTTGCCAAAGCGTCGGCAGGGGAATTGCGCAGCCATCTGATCCTGGCCGGGGACCTCGGCTTCTGCCATCAGGAGGACATCGAGAGACTCGAAGATGATCTCGTACAAATCTCGTCCATGCTCACCGCTCTCATCAAGCGCCAAGTCGAACGATCGGCATACACCAGAAAAGCGTAACTCCCGACCGCAGGCCGGGAGTTACGCAGTGACTTGAAGGAACGGAGTAAGTCGGGCCTTCTGCCCTTTCCCCTCTTGCCTTCCCCTTCTCCCCTCTGCTCTTCCCTTTAGAGCCGCTTTTCGATCTCGTCGAAGAGCACCACGTCCGCCTGGAGGAGGATGAGGGTCTTCTTCTCGGTCTCGGAACGGCCGTTGGTGCTGAACAGGCGGCCGAGGAACGGGATGTGGCTCAGGAACGGGATGCCCGAGTGCGAACGCGAGCTTTCGCCGTTGGTCATGCCGGCGAGAAGCAGCGAACCACCGTCGGGGATGGTCACCGAGGTGCGCACCGACTGGTAGTCCATCTCGGGGATCATCAACGGGTTGTCGTTGTTGTTGATGCCCGGGTTGTCCTGGGTGATCGGCAAGCCGCCGAAGGTGTTCTGCGCCCCACCGTTGAGTCCGGCCGGGGGCGCGCCGCCGAAGCGGCGCCACGCGGTCACGACGGCGTTGGTCGGACGCAGGGTCAGGGTGATGTACTTCTTGTCGGCCGAGGCGATCGCCTGGACGTCGAGCACGGTGCCGTAGGAGAGCGTGCTGATGATCGGGTCGTACTGGCCCTGGTTGATGTCGTAGTCGGCGATGTAGGCCTGCTGGTTGATATGCACGATGTGCGCCTGCTGGCCGTTGAACAGCGTCAGGTCGGGCTCGAACAGCACGTTGCCGCGGCGTTCCTTCTCGACCGCGTGCAGCACCGCCGAGACCAGGAAGTCGTCGGTCAGGCGCCAGTGCTGGGTCTGGAAGTTCAGGCCGTCCTGGCCAGCCACCGGCAGGGGCAGGCCATTCGGGGTTTTATAGCTCTGCAGACTGTTGTTGACGTTGGCTGCGGCGATGACGCTGCCCTGCTGGTGGTAGACGCCAAAGGGATTGGGCAGAGTCCCGCCGCCAGCGAGCGGGATCTGCTGCTGGCCGGGCAGCGGCTGGGCCGGTGCGCCAGTGGCACCCGGCGGGTTGAAGTTGCGCCAGTCGACGCCGATCTCCTCGAGCAGGGTGTTCTCGACGGTGAGGAACTTCACCTTCACGTGGATCTGGGTGCCCTTGGTGTTGCGCAGGGTGCGCAGCAGGACGTCGACCTGCTTGTGCACTTCCGCGCTCTGGGTGATGACCATGGCGCCGTTGAATTCGGCAATCGCCACGCCTTCGCCCTTCCACAGGTCGGGCGAGACCACCTTCTGCACGATCTCGATGAACTCGTTGATCTCGGGCTTGGCCTCGGGCTCGACCGGGGGCAGCAGGCGCGAGCCGGTGCCGCCGGGCTCGGGGATGTTGAGGTCCGGGCCGGGGAAGTTCGGCATCGCGTGGGTGAGATCGCGGATGTCGTACAGCTTCATGAAGATGTCGCCGCGCACGCCCTGCTCATTCGAGACGAAGATCGCCTCATCGCGCAGGGTGTACGTCAGGTTGGTCAGCTTCATGATGAATTCGAGCACGTACTTGAGCTTCATCGCCTCGACGCGCAGGGTCACGGGCGGCGGTGCCGCCGCGACCACCTTGGGATCGAGGATGATATTGACGTTGGTGATGCGCTGCAGGAAGGCGAGCACATCGACCAGGTCGTGGTCCTGGAAGTCGAGGGTGACCTCCTGCTCGAGCTGGTTTTTGATCTCGCGGCGCCAGGCCTCGCTCTCCTCGTTCAGGCCCTGCACGGGGGCGCTGCGCATGGCGTCGATCTTCGACCAGTCGCGGCTGTAGTTGACGATCTCGAGCTGGGGCAGCATCGAGGTGCGGATCGACTCGCTGAGCAGCTTGTGCTCCTCATCCCAGCGGTCGGCGGTGATCTGGCGCAGATAGACGTGGCGTTCGCGGCGGCACTTGATGAGCAGGCTCTGGGCGCGGTCCTCGGCGCGGTTGATGCGCAGGATCTGCTCGCAGAGCAGGATCGCCTCGTCGTAGTCGCGGCGCTCGCGCGCCTTCTGCGCGCGCTTGAGCATGGCGTCGATGCGGTCGCGCTCGATCTGCAGGCCGATGTCGCGCAGGTCGCGCTGGCGGTCATGAGCGAGCTGGTTGCGGTCGGCCGCCTGGTGCAGTTCTTCCTGCTCGCGGCGCTTGCGCGCCTCGCCGATCAGGCTCTCGACGCGGCGCTGCTCCGGCTCGCGGCGCGGGTCGGCGAAGGGCAAGCTGTCGAGGCGGGTGTTGGCGAGGGTGAATTCACGCTCGGCCTCGGTGAAGTCGCCGGCGTCGAAGGCCTTCTGGCCGAGCTCGGACTTGGCCTGGGCCTCGACCCACAGCTGCTGCTGCTTGGCGAAGTACTCGTCGGAGGTGCGGTTGATGTGCGTGGTGCGCGCATCGCGGTTGACGCCGCCCAGCGCCTGCGCCTGCTCGAGCGCCTTGCGGTAGACCTCGTTGCCGGGCTGCCAGTCGACGGCGATGGTGAAATCGTGGATCGCGTCATCGAGGCGGCCCTGGTCGAGCGCCTTCTGACCACGGTCGTGGTAGTAGGCGGCTGCGGCCTCGGCGCCCTGGCGCTGGGCGGCGCCGTCAGCGGCGGCCGGCGCGGCATCGGGCTTGGGCGCCGGGTCCTCGGCGAACAGCGGACCGCACAGGGCGAGCAGGGTTGCGGAGATGGCGGACATCCGGCCATGGGCCGGTAGGGAGCGTGCGATCACAGGTTCGCCTCCAATTCGTCGTAGTTGATGACGGTCACGGTGGTGAGCAGGTAGAGCTGGAAGCGCACGGAGTAGCGACCGCGCGCGCCGAAGAGCCGGCCGAGGAACGGGATGTGCCCGAGGAACGGGATCTTGGTCGACGTCGCCTGCTCGAGATGGTTGCCGAAGCCGCCGACCAGCAACGTGCCGCGGTCGGGGATGGTCACGGTGGTCGCGACCGTGGTCAGCAGCACGTTGGGCAGTTCGATCGGGTTGTCCGAACGTACCGTCTGGGTGTTCTGCTGGCCGGTGATCGGGTCGGGCGCGCCGGTGGCGAAGGCACGGGTGGTGACGACGTTTTCGAGAAAGAAGTCGACGCTGGCGATCGCCGGGTAGAGGTCGAGCGTGACGAACTTGCCATCGGAACTGACGAATGGCTTCACCGAGAGGTTGGCGCCGATGTTGATCACGTTGATCTGCGGGGCCAGCCCGGCGGTGACGCCCTGGTTGCCGGCACCGACATCGTAGCCGCCGATGTAGCCGATCTGGTGACCGAAGAAGCACGAGCCGCGCACGCCGTTCATGGTGGTGACCGAGGGCGCCTGCAGGATGGTGCCGCGCTGGTTGCGCTCCACCGCCCTGAGGATGTTGGCCAGCTGCGTGCTCTTGAGGAAGGTGGAGCTCAGGCTCAGGCCGGTGCCCAGCGTCGGCGGAGCCGGGGCGAAGGCGGTCGCGGGCATGACATTGGTGAGCGAACCGGCGTGATCGAAGGAATCGGTGGTGCGGTGGTAGCCGTTGGTGGTGCCGTCCGGACCGTTGAGGATGCCGCCCTTGGTCGTCCAATCGACGCCGATCTCTTCGAGGAAGCTGTCGTCGAGTTCGATCCAGCGCACGTCGACGCGCACCAGCACGTGGCGCACGTTGGCCTGCGAGCGGATGAACTGCTGGATGAGCAGGTGCACGCTCGGCGGGGCGTTGACGAAGAGATCGTGGCCGCGCACCTCGATGCTGTACTTGTCGTTGGTCCAGGTCGCCGGACTGACCGCCTTGACGATCAGGTCCTTGACGTCCTCGGGCGCGATGGCCGGGGTGTCCATGCCGCCCATCGCGGTCTTGAAGAGGTCCGCGGCGCCGCCGCCACCGCCGCCACCGCCGCGGCCACCACCACCGCCGCCGGTGCTGGGATTGCCGGTGGGCAGGCCGACGCCCATGCCGATCTGGTCCTGGGGTTGGAAGACCAGGTTGCTGATGTCGTATAGCGCCAGCTCGCCGCGCGTCTCGTCGGTGCCGCCGATGTAGATCGCGCCGTTGGTGATGTGCCAGGTCTGGCCGATCAGGCGGCACGCCCAAGTGAGCACGTTCTCCAGGGTCATGTCCCTGGCTTTCAGCGAGATCGGATGGTCGCCACCGGCGAACACCGAGGGGTCGACGATGACGTTGACGTTGGCCTGCTTCTGCAGGGCGGCGAAGACGTCGACGGCGTTCTGCGCCTCGAAGTCGATGCTGACGCGCTGGTTGAGCTTCTCGAGGAGCTGCTCGTGCCATTCGGGCAGGCGCGCGGGTGGGGCGAGCTCGTTGCTCTGCCCGCCGTGGCGCGCGTCCCAGTCGGTGGCGAAGATCGGCTCGCCATCGAAGCCGCTCGGGATGAGCTCGCGCTCCATGCGCTCGAGCACCTCCTGGTGGAGCTCGGCATCGCGCTGCTCGGTGCTCAGGCGGCGCTGGTCGTGGACCTCGCTGATCAGGCGGTTGAAGAGGGTCTGGACCTCGTCCTGGCCCGGGTACTCGCGCAGCAGGTGGCGACAGGTCGCCAGGGCGAGGTCATAATGGGCGTGGGACTCGAGGGCCTCGACACGCGCGAGCTGCTCGTGGAAGGAGTCGCGCAGACCTTGCTGGTGGCCCTCTTGCGCGTCCTGAGCACCGGCGAGGCCACTGCGACGGTTAGTGTCGGCCTTGGCGGTGGAGGCGGCGCGGGCCTGCTCGTGGGCGTTCACGGCGAGCAGGTCGAGGCGCGCGAGGTCGGCGGCGATGGCCGGTTCGGCGGCGTAGGGCAGGAGCTTGGCGCGACTGGCGGCCAACACGCCCGCTGCGGACTCGAAGCGGCCGGCCTGGACCATCAGCTCGGCCTGGTCGACGGCGGTGCGCGCGTCGGCGCGCAGCGCATCGAGGCGCAGCTGGCCGACCGCGGTGT
>JACDGQ010000140.1 GCA_013821615.1 Planctomycetota bacterium | reverse complement strand
ACCGCCGGCAGCGCGAACGGCGCCGCGCGCGGCAGGGCCAGGGTACCGACCAGCACGATGATCGGCGGCAGCAGCACGCCCGGCGAGCCGACGCCGCCGCTGAGGTGGATGATCAGGGCGGTCCAGGCGAGGTCGAACCCGAGCAGCACGCCGAGCTGCCAGCGGTGGCGCACCAGCCAGCCGATGCCAAGCAGCGGGAAGGCGATCGCGGTGACCGTGATCAGCACGCCGCGCAGCCAGCCCGCCGCCGGTTCGACCAGTTCGGGGCGTACGCTGCCGGTCAGGATGACCAGCACGCCAAGGCCGAGCGAGAGCAGCAGGATGCGCACCAGCCCGACCTGGCGGGCCTGGGTGCGGAAACCGGGGCTGCGCTGCGCGCGGTCGGGCACGGACGGTGAGCCTCCTCGTCAGGACGGGCCGGGAGCGCTCAGCTGTTGCCGCGCACCGCGCTCTGCAGCTGCAGGATCGGGTAGAAGATCGCGAGCACGATCAGGCCGACCACCGCGCCCATGACCATCAGCATGATCGGCTCGATCAGGCTGGTCAGGGCCTTGACCGTGGCGTGCACCTGCTCGTCATAGAAGTCGGCGATCTTGCCGAGCAGCTGCTCGAGCGCGCCGGACTTCTCGCCGATGCCGATCATCTTGACCACCATCGGCGGGAACACCCACGAGGTCGTCAGGTGCGTGCTCAGGCTCTCGCCCTTGCGCACGGTCTCGCGGGTCTCGAGCAGGGTCTCCTCGATGACCACGTTGCCGGCGGTGGTGGCGACGATCTCGAGCGCGCCGAGCAGCGGCACGCCAGAGCTGAGTAGGGTGCCGAAGGTGCGCGCGAAGCGGCTGATCGCGACCTTCTGGAAGAGCGGCCCGAACACCGGCACCTTCAGCCACAGGGTGTCGCGGATGCGCTGCGCCGGGCGCGTGCGCAGCGCCAGCTTCAATCCGATCCACCCGGCGATACCCACGCCGATCAGCGTCGGCACGTTGGAGGTGAGCCAGTCGGAGACCGCCAGTACGCCCTTGGTGACCGCCGGCAGTTCGCCGTGCAGCGCGTCGAACATGGTCTTGAATTTCGGCACCACGCCGATCAGCAGGTAGCCGGTGATGCCCAGGATCATCACCAGCGAGATCACCGGGTAGGTCATCGCCGACTTGATCTCGCGCTTCAGCGACTCGCTGGCCTCGAGGAACTCGGCGAGGCGGTTGAGGATGATGTCGAGCTGGCCCGAGGCTTCACCGGCCTTGACCATGTTCACGTAGATCTCGGGGAACATGCCGCGGAAGCGGCCCATGGCCTCCGACATCTCGGTGCCGCCACGCACCAGGTCGGCGCACTCCTGGAGGCCCTCGCCGAAGCCCTTGTTGGAGTCGCGGGTCTGCTCCGCGAGGATCTCGAAGGACTCGAGCAGCGGGATGCCGGCGCCGATCATGGTCGCGAGCTGGCGGGTGAACAGGCAGAGCTCGCCGGTGTTGCACTTGCGTGCGGCCTTGCGCGAGAACAGCGAGAGGTTCATCCCGCCGCCTTTCGGGACGGCCTTGTCGAGCTTGACCACCGAGAGCTGCTGCTGGCGGAGGCGGCCAGTGGCTTCCGCCTCGGTCTCCGCCTCCATGGTGCCCTTGTGCTCGCGCCCGCTGGGGTCGCGGGCGACGTAGGCGAATTTGAGTTTGGTGGCCATGGATCGCTCCTCCGGTCGCTGGGCAGTGTACCCCATGATCGGGGGTTTGAGGGGATCTCGGCCTGCGGCCGGGGCTGACGGCTGGCGGCTGACGGCTGACGGCCGACATCCGACCGCACCTACCGGACGAACCCGCCTGACCTTCTGATAGGACGCATGGATGCCGGCTGGGCCGCCCGCCCTGCGCCAGAGCCGTCAGCCGTCAGCCATCAGCCGCCAGCCAGGGGCCGCAGGCCCCTACTTCTTCTCGTCGTCCTTGATCGCCGCTTCGCGCGCCCGGCTGTCGACGATCGAGGTGATGCGCACGCCGAAGTTCTCGTCGACCACGACCACCTCGCCCTTCGCGAGCAGCTTGCCGTTGACCACGATGTCCAGGGGTTCGCCGGCCAGGCGGTCGAGTTCGATGACCTTGCCCGGGGTCAGCTCGAGAATGTCCTGGATGACCATGTCGGTGCGGCCCAGCTCGACAGTCAGGGAGACGTGGATGTCCCGGACCAATTCGAGGTTCCCGTGCGCGGGCGCGACCTTGCCGGCGCCGGCGAGATCGGGGAACTCGGCCTTCTTGACCTCGCTCTCGGCGCTGGTGGGTGCGGTGCTCTCAGCCATGGAATGATCCTCTCGTGCCGTTTCGGGTCCGGATGGGTGCGCTCATTCACGGTCCTTGACGGTCTTGCCGGGCGGCAGCACGCGTTCGATCAGGAAGCCGGCCTTCTTGCCGATGCGCCCGGGCCGGCCGAGCAGGCGCTCCTGCCCGGCGATCTGGCCGGTCAGCTGGGCGTCGGCGCGGGTGTCCAGCACTAGCACGTCGCCCAGCTGCAGGTCCATGACCTCGCCGACGCTCAGGGTCGTGCCGCCGAGGGTGGCGCGCACCTCGAGCGTCGAATGCTTGACCACGCGGTCGAGGTGGCGGCGCTGGGCGGGGGTCTGGTCACGCTTCATCGCCGCGAAGCTGAACTGGCTGCCGAGCTGCCCGACCACGCCCTCGAGGCTGATGAACGGGATGCAGAAGCACATCTCGCCGGGTTCGAGCTCGCCCGGCGCGGTCAGGCTGAAGGTCGCGACCAGCACCATCTCGCTGCTTGGGATGACCTGCACGAACTGCGGGTCCATCTCGGTCGATTCGACGATCGGCGTGAAGGTGACCAGGTCCTTCCAACCCGCCTGGACCTGCTCCAGGAAGCGGCGGATGACGTTCTCGATCAGGCTCGACTCGATGGTGGTCAGCGGGCGCACGCGCTCGAGCGACTTGCCGGGTCCGCCGAGCATGCGGTCGATCAGGCTGAAGGCGAGCTTCATGTCCATGGTCGCGATGGCGTGCTCGTGGAACGGCGCCATCGACAGCACGTCGATCACCGTCGGGCTGGGCAGGCTGTTGCGGAAGACCTCGAAGGTCAGCTCGCCAAGGCTGATGATGTTGGCTTCGAGGTTGACGCGCAGGTAGGTCGACAGCGCCATGGTGACGTTCTGCGCGATGCCCTCGTGCATGCGCTGCAGGGCGCGCAGCTGCTCGCCCGAAAGCTTGTTCGGGCGCACGAAATCGTACTGGCTGATCTGCTTCTCGCGCTTGCCCTTGCCGGCACCCGTCTCGTCGACGTTGGTGATCAGCGACTCGAGCTCGTCCGCGGAAAGGATCTCATTGGCCATGACGCGCGCTCACTGGATCAGGAGGTTGGTGAGCACGACGCGCTGGACGACGTGCTTGTCGGGAGCGAGCTCGGGATGGACCTCGTGCAGGGTCTTCTCGATCTGGTCCTGGAAACCCTTGCGCAGCAGCAGGTGGATGTTCGGACCGGTGAGCTCGTCCATGTCGTAGCTCTTGAGGTGCTCCTCCAGGCCCATCTGCAGGACGCGCTTGGCGTCCGGCCCGCCGCCGCCGCCGCCGTGCTCGCCGCCGGCCGCGGCCAAGCCGAGCTTGGCCTCGTCTTCGTGCGAGGTCCAGAACGAGCACGAAACCTTGACGTAGCGGCGGCCCTGCTGGTTGCGCACGTTGCTCATGATGTCGGGCATCACCACTTCGGAGGAGTGCTCGATGCCCTCGCCCTTGTGCTCATCCTTGCCGGCCCCCTTCTCGCCCTCCTTTTCAGCGCCCTCGCCGAGCGCCTTGCCGTCGGTCGCCCCGGCCTTCTTCACCGCAGTGACCAGGCCGCTGAGGTAGAAACCAAGCCCGCCGCCGAGCGCGAGCAGCACCACCGCGGCGGCGAGCGGGCCCATCATGCCGCCGCCCTTCTTGGCCGGCTTTGCGACGGCCGCGGCGCCGGCCTTGGAGCCGTCCTTGGGGGCGCCGTCCTTGACCGCGCCCTTGTCCTTCACCGCTGCATCGCTCATGACCGGATCCTCCACTGCATGGCGTCACCGCCCTCTGGGGCGGGTCGACGAGGGGGCCGACCGTGAAGCCATGCGCGGGATGATACCACCGGCGCGCTCCCCCCGCCGGTGCAAAGCGGTCTGGTCGCACGGGGCGCCCGCGCGCATGCATCATCTGCACCGGAATCGCGCGCGTCCGTCACGTGCCCTCCCCCTCCTGGCCCTGCACCATGCCGCGCCACCAGGCGCGGGTGCGCACCATGACCTCGTCCGGGCGCTCGCGCACGTAGACCATGCGGCCGCTGGCGAGGGTGATGCGGGTCTCGGGGATGGCGTCCATCGCCTCGATCTGGAAGACGTTGAGGTGCAGGATCTCGCCATTGAGGCGGGTCAGGGCGATCATTGCGCGGCCTTGCCGTCCGCCGGCGCGTCCTGCTCGAGCAGGTGGCGGATCTGCAGTTCGCGCTTGCTGTCCGCCAGGCGCAGGCCCTCCAGGATCTCGGCGCGCTTCTTCACCTGGCCGCCCACGGCCATCGCCTTGAGGGTGTCGGCGACCTCCTGATCGGGCGCCTCCTTCAGCAACGGCAGGACCTGCTCGGTGGGCATGAAGGCATAGAGCTGAGCGAGGCGCGCGAGCTGGTCGCTGGAGCTGCGCTCGAGATCCTGGTGGAGCATCTCCTTGTGGATCGCCGGGGCGATCCCGGGCAGCTCGGGATCCTGCTGCGCGAGGATCAGCATGCGCGCCGCCTTCTTGTCGTCCATGAACGCCAGGTAGCGCGCGATCTCGCGCGGGTCGAAGCGGCGCAGGCTCTGCCAGGCGGCGTCCTTCATCGCCTCGAAGAGCCGGGCCTGGTCCTTGTAGCGCGCCTTCTCGACCGTGCCGAGCACGTCCAGGCGGGTCTTCTCGGCGACCTGCACCGCGGCCCAGCGCGCGTGCTCGTCCTGCTCCTGCTTGAGGCGCTCGCGCAGCTGCTGGTCCTGGGTCTGGAGCTGGCGCTGCAGGCGCTCGCCGCCGCTCTTCACGAGCTGCAGGTCGGCATACTGCTGGTCGATCCAGGCCTGGCGCTCGTCGAGCGCCTCCTGCTGGCGCTTGAGCTTGGCGATGAGCTGGTTGGCGTAGGCGGCATTGGCCATCTCGCTGATGTGGCCGAGCATCTCCTGCTCGTTCGCCGGCGGCTGGCGCTGCACCGGCGGCGCCTCGGGGACGCGCTCGCGCATCTTCGTCAGCCAGACCTTCTCCTCGTCGCTGAGCACCAGGTCGCGCAGCACCTTGGGATCGAACGCCCCACCGCTCTTCAGGCGCATGACCACGGTGACGCCGGCGGCGACCAGGATCAGGCACAGCGCCGCCAACCCGGCGACCAGGGTCCTGAGGAATCCGTTCATGACTGGGCCTCCAGCCAGCGGCGGGCGGCGAACTCGTCGCCCTGCCTGGCTTCATGTCGTGCGCGGGTCTGCTGCGCCGCGGCGCGGTCGCGTTCCTGCAGCTTGCCGAAGGTGGTGATCTGGCGGTGCACCTCGACCAGTTCGCCGCGCACCTTGGCGATCACCTGGTCGAGGCGCGCGGTGGCGGTGGCGATGGCCGCGATGTCGGCGCTGATCTTCATCCAGTAGCGCGCGAGCTGCTCGCGACCCTGCCAGTCGACCTGCGCGGCGCTCGCGATGCGCGTGGCGGCCAGGGCGGCGGCGCGCGCCACGGACTCGGCGCGCTCGTGCTCGAGCACGGCGAGGCGGCGGCGCAGGCCGTCCTCCTGCTGGTGGTGGAAATCGATCAGGGTCTGGAAGCGCTCAGCCACGTGCCACCTCGTCCGGTTTGCCGTCGCCGCAGGCCTGGCGCAGCGCCTTCAGGCTGTCGCCGCGCGCGTAGACCTGGCCCATGTCCTGGCGCATGAAATCGACCAGGCGCGGGTTGGCGGCGATCGCCAGGTCGACCTTGGGGTCGGCGCCCTTGCGGTAGGCGCCGATCTCGACCAGGTCGCGCACGCGTTCGTACTCGCCCCACAGCTCGCGCGCCTTGAGCGCCAGGCGGTAGGCGTCCTTGTCCGCGAGGTCGATGAGCAGGCGGCTGACCGACAGCGTCGGGTCGATGGCCGGGTAGATCGCGCGCCCGGCCAGGCGCCGGCTGAGGAAGAGGTGGCCGTCGAGGATGGCGCGCACCGCGTCGCCGACCGGGTCGTTCTCGTCGTCGCCGTCGATGAGCACGGTGTAGAGCCCGGTGATCGAACCGCTCATGCCGGTGCCGGCGCGTTCGAGCAGGCGCGGCAGCACCGCGAAGGCGCTGGGCGGGTAGCCGCGCGTCACCGGCGGCTCGCCGGCGGCCAGGCCGACCTCGCGCTGCGCCTGGCAGAAGCGCGTCACCGAATCCATCATCAGCAGCACGTCGAGGCCGGCGTCGCGGAAGTGCTCGGCGATGCTGTGCGCGGCGTAGGCCGCGGACAGGCGCTCGACCGCCGGCCGGTCGCTGGTGGCGACGATCACCACGCTGCGCGCCAGGCCTTCCGGGCCAAGCACCTTGTCGATGAACTCGCCGACCTCGCGGCCGCGCTCGCCGACTAGGGCGATGACGTTGACGTCGGCCTTGGCGTGGCGCGCCATCTCGCCGAGCAGCGTCGACTTGCCCACGCCCGAGCCGGAGAAGATCCCCAGGCGCTGGCCCTTGCCGATGGTGAACATGGTGTCGACCGAGCGGATGCCGGTCTCGAGGATGCGCGTGATCGGCTGGCGGCCGAGCGCCGGGGGCGGGTCGGCGTTGATCGGGCGGCGCGCCTGGCCGACCAGCGGCCCGCGCCCGTCGATGGGGTTGCCGACGCCGTCGATGACGCGCGTGATCAGCGCCGGGCCGACCGGGATGTCGAGCGGCAGGCGGCGCGCCACCACCTGGTCGCCGGGCCGGATGCCGTCGAGGTGGCCGAGCGGCTGGAGGATGACCTCGCTCTCGCGGAAGCCGACCACCACGGCGATGCGTTCGCGGCCGTCGGCGGCGACCACCGTGCAGGTCTCGCCGACCGGCACCGCGGGGCCGCTCGCGACCACCGCCAGGCCGACCACGCGCAGCACCACGCCTGAGGCGCGCACCGGCTCGGCCGTCTCGGCGGCACCGACGTAGCGGTCGAGACGGATCATGGTTTGGCGCCCGTGGACGACGGCAGCGGCGCGACCTGCGGCGCTGAGGCGGTGGGCGCATCACCCGGCTGCACGATCTCCGCGCAGTCCGCGGCCGGGGCGAGCGCGAGCAGTTCATTGCCGAGGCGTTCCCAGCAGCCGGCCAGGCTGGCATCGATGCGCGTGCCCTGGCTCTGCAGGACGCAGGCCCCGCGCGCCAGCGCCGCGTCGGCGGTGATCTCGAAATGCTCGAGGCCGACGACCTCGGCGGTCAGGCCCTGGAGGCGCTCCTGGGCGTGCGCGGCGTCTCCTGGGTGCATGCGCAGCACCACGCGGCGGCGGTCCGGGACCTGTAGCAGGGCATGGCGCACCACCGCCTCCAGCC
>JACDGQ010000139.1 GCA_013821615.1 Planctomycetota bacterium | reverse complement strand
CAGGCCATGCGGGCCATGGGTGCGAGTTGCCCACCTACTGCCCACCTATTTGAAATCCAATCGGTGTAAGTGACTGCCCGAGCGGGGACTTGAACCCCGAAGTTATTTCTAACGGCGGATTTTGAATCCGCTGCGTCTGCCATTCCGCCACTCGGGCCGCGGCGGAGGTTCTAGGATGACCAGCACCTTTGCAAGCACCCGATACCGCTACGGGCGCCTCCGGGACCTCCTCCCCGACCGTCAGCGCGAGCTGGTCGCGCCCAGCGGTGGGCGCCGCAACCGCGATGACCTGCGCCTGGCGGTCACCTGCCCGCCGCTGCGCAACGCAGTGTTGACGACTTCACGAGTGACAGGCGGCCCCTCAATCATATCTTCCCACCGCCCTAGAGCCCCCCTCAGACCCCTATTTGCCTGGGAATGTCGATGCGCACTAGTTACTTGCCAGTTATGTATCGCGCGTTGCTCAGTCTCGCCCTGGTGTGCGGATTGGCCTGGCCCGCCGATGCCCCCGTCGGCTTCAGCACGCGGCCGCAGGCGAACGCTTTCCTGGCCATGCCGGGGACCGCCGTCGACGCCAACCTGGGTGGCAGCGCCATCACCACGCAGATCGCTTATCCCAACCTGCACTTCCAGGGGGCGGTGGCGATGGTCCAGGCGCCACGCAGCCAGCGTTTCTTCGTCTGCGAGCGCGAGGGTAAGTTGTGGTCCTTCAATCGCACCAACGCCGCGACCAGCGATGCCGACAAGGTCCTGGTCCTGGATCTGAGCGCGCAGTGCCAGGGCTGGGACGATTGCGGTCTGCTCGGCATCGCCTTCCACCCGGAATTCGGCGACCCCGCCTCGCCGAACCGCAATTACGTCTACCTGTACTACGAATATTCCCCGAACCCGGTCGTCGGCACCGCCAACGATGGGGAGCACCGCCCGAACTCCTCGACGCAGGCGTGGAACCGGCTGTCGCGCTTCACCATCCCCGACGGATCGTTGCAGGCCGATCCGCTGTCCGAGCAGGTGTTGATCCACCAGTACGATCGCCATCTCTGGCACAGCGGCAGCGGGATGTTCTTCCACCCGCAGGACCATTTCCTGTACCTGACCAATGGCGATGAAGGTGGTGTGGGCGATCAATTCCACAATTCCCAGCGCATCGCCAAGGGGCTGTTCTCGGGGGTCCTGCGCCTGGACGTCGACTACACCGCCGGCAGCACCCGCAGCCACGCCATCCCCCGCCAGCCGCTCGACGACGATCCGAATCACAGCAGCTTCACGGCGCACTACGGCATCCCCAATGACAATCCCTTCGTCGGCTTGCCGGGAGCGCTCGAGGAATTCTACGCCGTCGGCCTGCGCAGCCCGCACCGCATGACCTTCGATGCCGCCAGCCAGACCATCTGGGTGGGCGAGATCGGGCAGGGCTCGCGCGAAGAGATCAACCAGATCGTCAAAGGCGGGAACTACCAGTGGGGCTACCAGGAAGGCCGCATCCCATTCGGCTCCAACGCCCCGCCAGCCAACTACGTGACCGCCGACGCCACCGGCAGCCAGGCCGGAGCGACCACGGTCACGATGACGCAGGGCACCGGCACCTTCCAGCCCGGCGACTTGGTCCGCTTCGCCACCCTGCCCGGAGTCTACACCGTGGATGGGTCGAGCGGTTTCCCCGTGACCTCCCTCACCTTCCATCCCGGGCTGCTGCTCGGCGCCGGCACCGTCCTCGCCAGCGGTTCGGCGGTGGTGAAGACCAGCGGCTATGCCAGCACCGGCGCAATCGCGACGGCCAACGGCCTCACCACCATCCCGATCGGCGCAGGGCCGGTCAGCGCGCCCCTGGCCGCAGGACAGGCGGTGGTCTTCAACGGCGTGAGCGGGACGTTCACCATCACCACGCTCACCGGGTCGCCCATCACCGCCATCACGGTCACGCCCGCGCTGGGCGTATCCGTGGCGACCGGCACTCCCGTCGATTTCCGCACCGTCATCGGCATCGAGCGACCCCCGCTGATCGACTTCACGCGCTCCCAGCTGACCGCCATCATCGGCGGCTACATCTAACCGCGGGACGCGCCTGCCCGAGCTCTTCGGGAAGTACGTCTATGGCGACAATCCCTCCGGCTCCATCTTCGCGCTCGACCCGGCCGCACCGACGATCAGCCGGCTCTGCCGACTGGCCGCTGATTATCAGGGCAATTCCGATGGCTACCGCGGACTGTCGAGCTTTGCCCTCGATAGCGACGGCGAACTCTACGCCCTGCGCATGCAGGCTGCCAATGGCGACACGGCGACCAGCACCGGGCAGATCTACACCTTCATCCGCGACCCCACCTCCACGCCGCCATCGGGCTTCCTGCCCCAGCATCTGTCGGCCACCGGGGCCTTCCAGCCGGACGCGGACGGCGGCATCGCCTCCATGACCCCAGCCACCGCGCTGGTTCCGTACACCGTCAACTCGCCGCTGTGGTCCGACAACGCGCTCAAGAAGCGCTGGATCTCGCTGCCCAACCCTTCCGGCCACACTTCCGGCTTCACTACGGCCGAGCAGGTGCATTTCCAGCCGACCGGGGAATGGACCTTTCCGACCGGTACGGTCTTCGTGAAGCATTTCGACCTGACCGTGGATGAGCAGACCGGCGTGACCCGCCGCCTGGAGACGCGCTTGCTGGTGCGCGACGCCTTCGGTTCGCTGTACGGGGTCACCTACAAGTGGCGCCCCGACGGACTTGATGCCGAGCTGCTGACTTCCAGCGTCAATGAGGACATCCAGGTGGTCGGCGCCGATGGCACCATCCGCACCCAGACGTGGTACTATCCGAGCCGCAACGATTGCCTGACCTGCCACAACGACAATGCCAACCATGTCCTGGGAGTGAAGACGCGGCAGCTCAACGGTGCCTTCACCTACCCTTCCGGGATCACCGACAATCAGCTGCGCACCTGGAGCCGGGCGGGGATGTTCGACAGCGCGGTCGCTGACGCGACCATCGGCCAGCTCGCCTTCACCGTGCCGATCACCGACACCAGCTCGTCGCTCGAGACCCGCGCGCGCTCCTTCCTCGACTCCAACTGCGCGCACTGCCACCGCCCTGGCGGCGTCCACGAGACCAGCTGGGATGCCCGCTTCGACACGCCACTGGCCCAGCAGGGCATCGTCGACGTGGCCGCCACCATCACCATCCCGAGCGTCCCGGTGGGGCTGCAGATCGTCGCGCACAACGACACCACCAGATCGTCCCTCTACCTGCGCGATGCCAGTCTCGACCCTGCGATCAAGATGCCGCCGCTCGCCAAGAACGTGGTGGATGACCCTGCGATGACGGTGCTGCGGAGCTGGATCGCGACCTTGCGTGCGCCGGCGACCGTGACCCTCGGCGGCTTGGCGCAGACGTATGACGGCAACCCGAAGGCGGCGACCGCGAGCTCGTCACCAGCCAGCGCATTCATCACCATCACCTATGGCGGCAGCGCCACTCCACCCATCAACGTGGGCAGTTATCCCGTCACAGCCAGCATCGATACCACCCGCGATGGCGATCTGAGCGGGTCGACCAGCGGCACCCTGGTGATCAGCAAGGGCACTGCCGGCATCGTGTTCGGTACCAGCGCCAAGACCTACACGGGTGCTGCGCAGAGCGCCACGGTCACGACCGTGCCAGCCGGATTAAGCCTCACGCTCCTTTACAATGGTACCTCGACTCCCCCGACCAATGTCGGCTCGTATGTCGTCGATGCCACCGTCGTCGATGCCAATTACGTGGGCGCGGCCACCGGTCTCCTGACCATCGCGCCCGCGGCCGCGACCGTGACCCTCGGCGCACTCAACGCCGTCTATGATGGCACCGCGAAGGCCGTCACGGTCACCACCGTCCCGCCGGGCTTGACGACTTCCGTCACGTACGACGGCAGCGCCACGCCGCCCACCAACGCCCATGGCTATGCCGTCGTCGCCACCATCACCGATGCTAACCACGTGGGCTCTGCGACCGGGACGCTGACCATCGCGCGAGCGTCTGCGACCGTCACCCTCGGCGCGCTCAGCGCCGTCTACGATGGCAGCCCGAAGTCCGCGAGCGTCACCACGGTGCCGGCCGGTCTGAGCACCGGCCTCACCTACAATGGCGGAGCCACCCCGCCCACCAACGCTGGCCCGTCCACGGTGGTCGCGACCATCACCGACGCCAATCACCAGGGCTCCGCGACCGGCACCCTGACCATCGCCCCGGCGTCCGCGTCCGTGACGCTCGGCGCGCTCAGCGCCGTCTATGATGGCACACCCAAGTCCGCCACCGTCACCACCGTTCCGGTCGGCCTGACCACCAGCCTCACCTACAATGGTGGAGCCATCCCGCCCACCAATGCCGGGGCGTCCACGGTGGTCGCGACCATCACCGACGCCAACCACCAGGGCTCCGCGACCGGCACCCTCACCATCGCACCGGCGACCGCCAGCGTGTCCCTCGGTGCGCTCGACACCGTCTTCGACGGCAGCCCGAAGTCCGTGACTGTCGCCACCGTCCCGGCCGGCCTGGCGACCGCGGTGACCTACGATGGCAGCGCCATTCCCCCTACCAATGCCCATGCCTACGCCGTGGTCGCGACCATCACCGATCCCAACCATTTTGGGTCGGCGACGGGCACCCTGACCATCGCCGCGGTCAACGCCAACATCACCCTCGGCGCGCTCAACCCCGTCTACGATGGTGCGCCGAAAGCCGTCACCGTCACCACCGTTCCGCCAGGTCTGCCGGTCTCCATCACGTACGATGGCGGGTCCACTCCGCCCACCGACGCCCGCGGTTACGCGGTCATCGCCACCATCACCGATCCCAACCACCCGGGTTCGGCCACGGGGACGCTGACCATCGCCCCGGCGAGCGCCACCATCGCCTTCGGCCCCCTCAGCGCCGTCTATGATGGCACCGCGAAATCCGTCACCGTCGGCACCGTCCCCGTCGGTCTCGCCACCGCGGTCACCTACGACGGCAGCGCTACTCCTCCCACCAATGCCCGCGCCTATGCCCTCGTCGCCACCATCACCGACCCGAATCACCGCGGCTCCGCCACCGCCTCCTTCGCCATAACACCTGCGAGCGCCACCGTGACGCTGGGCGCGCTCAGCGCTGTCTACGATGGGACCCCGAAAGCCGTCACCGTCACCACCTCTCCACCAGGGCTGACGGCGTCCGTCGTCTATGATGGCAGCGCGACCCCGCCCACGCACGCACACGCCTATGGCGTGGTCGCCACCCTCACCGATCCCAACTTCCAGGGCACGGCGACGGGCACCCTCACCATCGCGCAGGCGCCCGCCACCGTCACCCTCGGCGCGCTCAGCGCCGTCTATGACGGCAGCGCGAAGCCGGTCACCGTCACGACCGTTCCGGCGGGGTTGCAGACCACCATCGTCTATGCGGGCAGCCCGGGTGCGCCGACCGAGGTCGGCACCTACGCCGTCACCGCGACCATCGCCGACATCGACTACAGCGGTACCGCGAGCGGCACGCTCACCATCGGCAAGGGCTCCGCAGTCGTCATCATCAACGGGCCGCTCTCACCGACTTACAGTGGCGGCCCCCAGGCCGTCGCTGCGACCACCGTGCCGCCCGGGCTGGTGGTCGCGGTCACCTATTCAGGCGCAACGACCCCACCCACCGGGGCGGGGACCTACGCGGTGGTGGCGACGATCGTGGACGCGCACGTCGCCGGCACTACGAGCGCGACGCTGACGGTGGCGAAAGCACCGCTGACGGTGGTCGCCGAGGACCTGGTCGTCACAACCGGCGCGCCCATCCCACCCCTCACCTGGCACCTGCAGGGCGAGCTCGGCAGCGACGGCCTGGAAGCCATCAGCGGCGTGCCGATCCTTGCGACCCCCGCGACCGCGGGCAGTCCCGCGGGTTCCTACCCGATCACCTGCGAGGTCAGCGGAGTTTCCAGCGCCAACTACACCGTGCAGGGCCAGAACGGCATCCTTCACGTGAACGGTACGGGCACGACGCCCCCGCCCGCCTCGCAGCCGGGTGGCGGCTCAGGTGGCGGCTCGGGTTGCGGCGCGGGCAGTGGCATCTCGGCGCTCGCGATGGCGCTGCTCCTCGTGCTGCAAGGCCTGCGTCTCGGGCGCGGCCAGGGACGTAGACCGGTTTCGCGGCGCTAGCAGCCGTTTTTCAAGATCGTCAGAGCGGCCGCCTCATTTCGCGACGATGGTCAACACGTGCTGCACCGGCACCACCGCTGCGGCGATGGCGGCCGCGAGCGGGGCGCGCTCGGCCTCGGTGCGCGCGACGGCGGCGGCCATGTCCTTCTTGCCCTCCTCGCCGTGGAAGACCCCCTTCACCTGCTTGGTCTCGTACTCCTGCTTGCTGCGCACCGCCTCGTCGACCTTGGCGAAGGCCGCACTGAACGGGTTGACGATGAAGTCGTCCGCTAGGTTGACGCCGGCGGCGAGCTGCTCGGCGCTGTAGTCGTGGGACTCTCCGCCCCAGGTGACAACGTAGGTCTTGGCCGTGGCACCCTTGGCGACCAGCAGCAGGCGGTTGAGGTCGTGGTTGAACGGCACCAGGGTCATGCCCGAGCGGATCGAGCCGTCCTGGTCGAGCGCGCCGGTCGCGCAGAAGGGATAGCGCGTGCTGGTCAGGTGCAGCTCGCCGGCGCTGGCGCTGTCGACGGTGTGCCCGGCGCTGGCGGTGGCCTTGCCGGCCGCCAGGTCCCAGGTGATGGTGCCGATGTCTCCGGACAGGCCCATCGCGTGCAGGTAAGCGTAGGCCATGACCACGTGGCCGGCCCAGCCCGGATGCACGCCGTCGCCGCCGGCGACGTTGTAGTTCGCGCCGTACTTGTCGTGCGCGGCGTATGCGCTGGTCAGCATCGGCCAGAACACGTCGGCGAAGCGCGTGCCCTCCTTGGCGGCGAGGACCACGTCGGCGTTGCGCAGGCCAAGCAGGCTCACGTTGAGGTCGTCGACCGTGCCATTGGCGGTCTTGACCCAGCCGGGGACCTTGCCGACGCAACCGGGCGAACCGAGGATCACGCGCACGCCGGCCTTGGTGAAAGCGCGTACCACGTCGCCGTAGTGCTGCACGTAGGCGGCCAGGATCTGGTCGTCATGCGGGACGTAGCGGAAATCGTTCATGCCATAGCAGAGCGTGGCGATGGTCGGCTTGAAGCGCAGGCAGTCGCTTTCCTGGCGGTGGCTGAAGCCTTCGGCGGTCTCGCCACTCCAGCCATACTGGCGCGCGGTGATGGCCAGCTCAGGCGTGCACGCGGTCAGGTAGGTCTCGATGATGCGCGAGTACATCTTCTGCTCGGTGATCGAGTCGCCGACGATCGCCAGGCGGTCGCCCTTCTGCAGCACCAGCGCACCGACCTTGGGCGCCTTGACCGCATCGAACTTGGCCAGCGCCTCGCCCGCCGGCTTGGGCTCGAGCTCCGCCGCCGGCAAAGCTGCCGCGACCAGCAGGGCCGCAGCGAGGCCGCGCAGGATGGGGGTGAGCAGGCGGGGCAGGAGGG